>JAEUKU010000140.1 GCA_016794075.1 Rhodospirillaceae bacterium | reverse complement strand
GCGCTCTCGGTCATGATTTCGCCCGAGGGCAGGACGAGGGCCGGCACCTGGCGCTGCGGATTGACGGCGGCGACGCGCTCCTGCGCCGCCGCCTCCACCCAGGTCACCGCCTCCACGACGCGATAGGGGATGCCGAGCAGGGTCAAGGTCGCTTCGACCGGAACCGAGCCGGATCCAACCGCGCCGTAGACGGTGATCACGGCGGCGCCTTCCTCAGTCGCTCAGCAGCAGGCCGTCCGGATGCGGCAGCTTCTCGTCGCCGATGATCATGGCGATGGAATCGCCGGCGCCGACCGACTTCATGGCGCGAATGGAGAGGATCGGCCCGCCGGTCTGGCAGCGCACCGGCGTGCGCGCCTGCTTCGGATCGTCCGCCATCGGGTCGACGATCTCGGCAATCACGTCGCCGGCCTTCACCACGTCGCCCTCGCGCTTCTTGTAGGCGACGATGCCGGCCCTGGGCGCGCGCAGATTTTCGCAGGCGTCGAGATCGGTGACCTTGCCCTTGAGCTTCGGCACCGGCCCCGGATCGCCGGCGATGAGGCCGCGGCGCTGCAGGAAGCGGAACAGATTGGCGGCGTCGACCGAGGCGATCTCGTCATAGACGTCGGCCTGGCCGCGGAACTCCACCGTCGAGGTGAGGATCGGCGCCGGAACCGGAACATCGGGCCCGAGCTCCTGCTGCAGCCTGAACCAGGGGATGAAGAAGCTCTCGTCGAAGCTCTGCGCTCCGGAATCGTTGCACAGCATCACCACCTTGGCGTCGAGATCGGCGGCCAGGTCCTCGGCGCGCGGCCAGAAGACATTGGTGGTGTAGACATGCATCAGCGCGATGTCGTCGCAGTGCAAGTCGAGCACGATGTCGGAATCATAGGCGAGGCGCATCAGCTCGCGCTTCAGCATCGCCGTCTCGTTGACCGCCTGCATCTCGTCGATCGCCTGGCCCAGCGCCTGGCGCACGATGGCGATGTTGGCGGCGACATCCTTGCCCAGCTTGCCCTTTACCCTGTCGGCGAGGCCGATTGAGAGGTCGGGCCAGCGCCGGTTGAAATTGATGCCGCTGCGGAAGTCGTAGCGGCCGACGAAGGTGGTGTTGACCACCTGGCCGGCGCCGACCGGATTGGCGACCGGCACCACGACGATCTCGCCCTTGACCTCGCCTTTGGCTTCGGCGGCATCGAGGAGACCAATCAGGTGATGCGCCGCGAGCATGCCGGGAATCTCGTCGGCATGCAGCGAGGCCTGCAGATAGGCCTTGGGGCGTGCGCCGGGCTTGCCGTAGCGATGCGCTTTCACGAAACGTTCGGTGCCCGGGCTCATGGCATTGAGCGCGATGCGCTGGATGGTCTTGGTCATGGAAAACTCGTGCAAGGAAGGAGGGGCGGATTACGCCCCACCGTCCCGGCGCAAGTCAAGCCACGGCGCTCGGTCTCCGCGTCGCCAGCTCGAAGGGATTGATCGAATGGCGCGGCAGGTCGCGCCGCAGGAAACCGCGCAACTCGCCCAGGAAGCGCGGCCAGGCGGCTTCCTGCTCAAGGATGACATGGTTCTGGCTGTCGAGCGACACCAGGCGCGCGCCGGGAATCGAGGCGGCCAGCTCGCGCCCCGCGGCGAACGGCACCGCCGCGTCGCGCCGGCTGTGCAGGACCAGGGTGGGAACCTGAACCCGCGGCAGCAGCGCCGTCACGTCGATCTCGCCCAGCTCGTTCATCAGCCGCGCCGCGTTCTGCGGCGAGGTCGAGATGCGCTGCAGGTCGTTCCACCAGCGGAACTGCTCCGGATTTCCCTCCGGAATGTAGAAAGACGTGAAAACCTGGCGGAAGGCCGGATTGTCCTGCCCCCAACCTTGCAGCACCAGCGTGTTCAGCGCTTCGCGGCGCGCGATCTCCGCCGGATCGCCGCGCTGCCGCCAGCCCTTGGCATAGCCCCCGTGCAGGATCAGGCGGGTGACGCGCTCCGGATGGCGCACCGCATAGGCGATGGCGACGGCGCAGCCCTGGGAAAGGCCGAGCAGAGGGAAGCGGTCGAGGCCGGCGGCGTCGACCACGGTCTCGAGATCGCGCACCATCGCCTCGAAGGAGAGGTCCGCGACGTTCCAGTCCGACAGGCCGTTGCCCCGCGCGTCATAGCGGATGACGCGGAAATCCTGGGTCAACGCGTTCAGGAGATGGCGCCAGACCGGGCTGCGCCAATCGAATTCGAGATGGTTGAGCCAGTTCGCCGTCTTGACCAGCGGCGGCCCTTCGCCGGCCGAGGCATAGGCGATGCGCACGCGGTCCGGCGCCACGCAGAAGCGGATGTCCTGGGTGTCATCCGGCATGGGCGCGGGCGGCCTCGATTCGGCTGCGGGCTCCGGCGAGAGCCGGGCGGCGACCAGGGCCGGTTGCCCCAGCTGCTTCAGCCGCGCGCGCGCCTCGGCGTGCAGCGCGGTGGTCGCCGGCTCTGGCAAGGAGGCAAGCTCGGCCTTCAGCAGGGCGCAGCATTCCCGGTATTGCCGGGCCACGGCGTTGAAATTGCCCTGGTCGAGGTGCAGCCGCATCATCCGCCGATGCGCCTCCTCGGAGAGGGGGTCGAGGCTGAGGGCGAGGCCGAGCGTGGCGAGCGCGGCGGCGGGATCGCCAGCCTGCGCTTCGCGCTCCGCCAGGCGCAGCTGCAGGGCGATCGCGATACGCTGCAGCCGCGCCCGCTCGCGGGTCAGCCACTCCTCGAACGCGCATTCCGACAGGCGGAACCCGTCGAGCAGCGGCCCGCGGTAGAGGGCTGCGGCGGCGCGCAGATCCTCCAGATCCTCGCTCTCCGACAGGTGCAGAAACTCGGCGACATCGGGTGTCAGCGCTCCCTGGGCGAGAGTCACATCCTCACGGTCCAGCGTGAAGACCGGCACCCCGCCGGTAGCACGGCGGATGGAACTCAAGGCCTGGCTCAAGCTGTGCCGCGCCTGCGGATCGGCGCGGTCGCTCCACAGCAGGCCGGTCAAACGGTCGCGCGATTGCGCCTCGCCGGGGCGGCAGGCCAGCACCGCCAGCAGCGCCTCGCATTTGCGTGCGGGCAGGGAGAGCCTGTCTCCGTCGCAGGTAAGCACAAAGCCGCCGAAAAGGCGCAGATGAAGTTCCGGCATGGGACCAATCCACATATGGGCGCAGCCTTCCGGACGGTGCTCCGGAACAGCGAGGATACAAATTGTGGAAGGATTTAATATTTGCCTGTGATCTTCCACACAAAGCTGCGCCTCAATGACGCAACTTCAGCGTCCAGTCAAGCGTTTTGCCGTCCTTTTGACCAGGTTTTGACGGCCCGCTGCCGATCGCATGACGTGTCGGGTTTAGGGTTTGTCACCTTCAAACCCTATCCGAGGTATAGTTATGGGCGGTTTTTTCGCGCTTCTATATGGCATTGTGGCGTATGCCGCGTTCCTGGCGACTTTCCTTTATGCGATTGCCTTTGTTGGCAACATCCATGTGCCGAAGACGATCGACTCCGGGCCGGCGGCCGGCAGCCTGACCGAGGCGCTAATCGTTAACGTCGTGCTCCTCGGCATTTTCGCCGTACAGCACAGCGTCATGGCGCGGCCCGGCTTCAAGGCGGTGTGGACGCGCATCGTCCCGCAATCGGTCGAGCGCAGCACCTATGTGCTGTTCGCCACGGCGGCGCTGGCCCTGCTGCTCTGGCAGTGGCGGCCGCTGCCCGAGATCGTCTGGCAGGTGGAGAATCCGATTGCGGTCGGCGCCATCCAGGCGCTGTTCTGGCTCGGCTGGGCGGTGCTGCTGTTCAGCACTTTCCTGATCAATCACTTCGAACTGTTCGGCCTGCGGCAGGTCTGCGCCCGCCTGCTGGGGCGGCGGATTCCCGATCCGGTGTTCCGCACGCCGAGCCTCTACCGCTATGTGCGCCATCCGCTCTATCTGGGCTTCGTGATCGCCTTCTGGGCGGCGCCGACCATGAGCGTCGGACACCTGCTGTTCACCTTGGCGACCACCGGCTACATCCTGATCGGCATCTTCCTGGAGGAACGCGATCTGGTCGCGGTGTTCGGCGACCAGTACCGGCGCTACCGGGCGCAGGTGTCGATGCTGATCCCGTTCCTCGGCCGGCGCTATGCCGACGAAAGCGGCGAGATCCGCACTCAGCAGAGCCGGACGCACGCCGAGTGAACCCCGCGCCCGAAGAGCG
>JAEUKU010000139.1 GCA_016794075.1 Rhodospirillaceae bacterium | reverse complement strand
CCGACGGCATGCCCGACGGCTGCTGCGTCGACAGCAAGGGTTGCGTCTGGGTTGCCATGTATGACGGCGGCAAGCTGTTCCGGCTGTCGCCGCAGGGCGAACGGCTCCTCACCCTCAGCGTGCCGGCGCGCAACCCGACTTCCTGCTGCTTTGGCGGCAAGGACCTGCGCACGCTCTTCGTGACCTCGGCCGAGGCGCCCGACGGCAGCGACCCCCAGGGTGGCGCCTTGTTCGCGGCGGACGTCGATGTGCCGGGGCTGCCCGAGCCCGAGTTCCACCCGCCGGCCGCTGCGGCCTAGCCACTTTCACCAGACACGGTGACGTCATGCCCTTCGAGACCGTCTCGCCGCGCTTCGCCGGAACCGCGCCGCGCCTGAAGATCACCGACGTGGAATGCCACGTCCTGCTGGCGCCGGACTACGACGCCAGCTTCACCTCCTCGGCACAGGACAGCTTCGTCGTCATCATCCGCACCGATGGCGGCGTGACGGGGATCGGCGAATGCGACGCCAATCCGTGGATGGCCAAGGCCTGCATCGAGGCGCCCGGCACCCACACGATGGGTCTTTGCATCAAGGAGATGCTCATCGGCGCCGACCCTTTCCAGATCGGCGAGCTGTGGAAGAAGATGTATCTGGGCACCGCGATGAACGGCCGCCGCGGCATGATCATCCACGCGATGAGCGCGGTGGACATGGCGCTGTGGGACCTGTGCGGCAAGGCGCTGGGCAAGCCGGTGCACGAGCTGCTGGGCGGCGCCACGCGGCAGAGCATCACGCCCTATGCCTCGCTGCAGCCGGCCGGCCACCGTTTCGAGGAATATCGCGACGCGCTCTGCGCCTCGGCCGAGAAGGCGAAGAGCCTCGGCTTCAGGGCGATGAAGACCGAGATCACCATGAACGGCCCCTATGCCCATGGCGGCATGCGCGAAAGCTACGAGCGCCATACCGAGGTGCTGGCCGCGGTGCGCAAGGCGGTCGGGCCGGACGTCACGCTGATGGTCGACGTGCAGTATCTGTGGCAGGACGCGGCGACCTGTCTTGAGACCGTGAAAAACTGGGGCGAGTTCAACATCTATTTCCTCGAAACCCCGCTGTGGTCGGACAACGTCCGCGAGATGGCGAAGCTGGTGGAGCGCGCGCCCATGCCGATCGCCTTCGGCGAATGGCTGGCCACCCGCTTCGAGTTCGAGGAATTGCTGGACGTGGGCAAGGTGCAGGTGGCGCAGCCCGATGTGGGGCGCGTCGGCGGGCTGGGCGAGGCGAAGATCGTCTGCGACATGGCCAAGGTGCGCGGCCGCACCATCGTGCCGCATTGCTGGAAGACCGGCATCTCGATCTCCGGCACGGCGCATCTGGCCTTCGTCACCGATCACTGCGCCTTCATCGAATATCTGCCGCCGCAGCTTTGCCACGAACGCCTGCGCCGCGAGCTGGCGCAGGAGGAGCTGGTATTCCGCCCGGACGGCACCATTCCGCTGCCGACCACGCCGGGCCTCGGCGTCGAGATCGATTGGGACGTGGTCAAGCGCTACAAGGTGGCGTAGCCGGGCACGAGACTGCGGCCGGGATCAGATCCCGAGCGACCGCGGGGGAACCAATTGCGCGAATCTGCGTTCTTGCTCCCGTTGGACCGAGACTGGCAGCCGGATTTCGGATGGGCCGGGAGTCTTCAACGGCGGGAGAATGCGATGTCCTTGGTCACCATCGTCATCACGCTCATCGTGGTCGGCGTGCTGCTCTGGCTCGTCAACACCTACATACCGATGGATGGCAAGATCAAGTCCATCCTCAACGCCGTGGTCGTTATCGCCGTCATTCTGTGGCTGCTGCAGGTCTTCGGCGTGCTCGATTCGATCCGCGGCGTCAACGTCGGCTAAATCCCGCAGGTATCAGACGTTCTCGGAAATGTAGAGTTCCGCCTGGATCTCGACCTGCCGCAGGCCGGTTTCGGCGCCGGCCAGCGCGGCCGCCATGGCCTCGATCGTCTTCGCCGCCAGCAGGGGCAAGGGCGTGGAGATCACCAGGTCGATCAAGCCTTCGATCAATGCCGCCCGGGTCTCCGGGATGAGTTCGTTGCACACGGCGACGACGCGGTGGCCGGCCTGCTCGTCGCGCAGCGCGTCGATGACCCCTTCCATGCCGCCGCCAGCCACGTAGATGCCGACCAGATCGGGATTGCCGTGCAGCAGGTCGACGGTCGCCTCATAGGCGATGCGGTCGTCGTCCAGGTTGAACAGCGGTTCCAGCAGACGGAAATCCGGGGCGTGCTCGCGGAAATAGCTGCGGAAGCTGATCTCCGCCAGTTCCTGCCCCAGGTAACGATGGCTGCCGACCAGGATGCCGACCTTTCCGGGCCGCTGCGCCGTGCGCGAGATGCACCAGGCGGCCGTGCGACCGGCCTTGCGGCTGTCGATGCCGAGAAAACCGGCGCGGGCCGGCGCGGTCAGATCGGATAGCAGCGTGAAGACCGGAACCCCCTTCTCGTGCAGCTCGGCGATCGCGGCGCTGACATGCGGATGATCCACCGCCACGGCCGCCACGGCATCGACCTTGCCGCCGATCTCGCGCAGCTTGGCAGCGATCACCGAGGGAATCAGCTCGTCGACGAATTCGAGCACGGCGCGGCCTTCGATGGCGCGGGAGGCACGCGTCGCCGCTGTCAGCTCGGCGCCCAGCGCCTGGTAGAAGTAGTCGTCCCGCTTCTGCAGCAGGAAGCCCAGAGTACGTTGCGGCGGCGCCTCCGCCAGGCGATGCCGCAACAAGCCGGTCGCGTGATAGCCGAGCGCCTCCGCCGCCGCCAATACGCGCCGCGCCGTGCCCTCGCGCACCGGATGCCGCTTGTTCAACACGCGATCGACTGTGGCCACGCTGACGCCGGCATGGCGGGCGAGGTCTTCGATGGTCGGCCGCCGTTTCATGCTCTGCCGCCGAACATTGATGGTTTCATTGATGGCTTCCCTCAACCTTCCGCGCCGCGGCGGTGATAGATTTTGATAGTTTCTATCATCGCCGCATTGAGGTTGTCACGGCCCATGCGTATGGTCCTGTTGCGTGGTTTTCGGCCGCCCGGCGAGGGCCGGCCTTGAAAGGATCAGCGGGATGTCGACAAGGTTCCAGATGCGCGACTACAGCCTGACGGGGCCGGAGAACGCGGCAGCCAGGGCCAAGGGCCTCGCTTCCGCCGAATGGTACCGCTGCGCGATCCCGCGCAAGCGGATGAAGGAACTGATGCAGCGCCGCGACGGGCCGGCGATCCGCGACACCATCACTTGGTTCGCCGCCATCATCGGCTCCGGCGCGCTGCTCTATCTCGCCTGGGGCACCTGGTGGGCGGTGCCCGCCTTCCTGCTCTACAGCGTCATCTATGCCGGACCGTCGGATTCGCGCTGGCACGAATGCGGCCACGGCACAGCCTTCAAGACGCGCTGGATGAACGACGTGCTCTATCAGATCGCGTCCTTCATGGTGGTGCGGGAGCCGACCTCCTGGCGCTGGAGCCATGCGCGCCATCATACCGACACCATCATCGTCGGCCGAGATCCGGAGATCGCCGCGACCCGGCCGCCCTCCTTCCTGACGCTGGCGCTGAACGCGTTGCACATCAAGAACACGATCGCCGAGCTGCGCCGGGTGGTCCTGCACAGCCTCGGCCGCATGACCGAGGCCGAGAAGGACTACATCCCGGAATCGGAATACCCCAAGGTGTTCCGCGCGGCGCGCGCCTGGCTCGCGGTCTACCTGGCGGTGATCGCCGCGTGCTTCGCGATGGGCAGCGTGATGCCGCTGTTCTTCATCGGCCTGCCGTCGCTGTTCGGCGCCTGGCTGCACCTGTTCTTCGGCTTGACGCAGCATGCGGGGCTGGCCGAGGACACGCTCGACCACCGGCTGAACAGCCGGACCGTCTACATGAACCCGGTCTTCCGCTTCATGTACTGGAACATGAACTATCACATCGAGCATCACATGTTCCCGATGGTGCCGTATCATGCCTTGCCCGCGCTGCACGAGGCGATAAAAGCCGACACACCGCCGCCCTACCCCAGCTGCTGGGCGGCATACAGGGAGATCATCCCGACCTTGCTGCGGCAGGCGAAGGACCCGACCTATTTCGTGCGCCGGCCGCTGCCGGGCGCGCAGTTGGAGCCGAGCACTTCTTTCGCCGCAGCCCCCGCCGCATAAGGGAACAAAACCGGCGGCATCCGCATCAGAGCGCCGCAAGTATCTGGGAGGGAACATGAGCAACGCCGGCTGGATCGAAACCTGTCGCGCCGACGAGATCGACGAGGAGGATGTGCTGCGCTTCGATCACGGCAGCCTGACCCTTGCGATCTATCGGTCCGCCGATGGCAAATACTACGCCACCGACGGTCTCTGCACGCATGAGCAGGTGCATCTGGCCGACGGCTTGGTGATGGGCGACATCATCGAATGCCCGATGCACAATGGCCGCTTCGACTACCGCACGGGCGAGGCGAAGGGCGCGCCGGTCTGCGTGAACTTGAAGACCTATCCGGTCAAGGTCGAGGGCGGCAGAGTCCTGGTGCAGATCGGCTGAGGCATCATCGCATGGCGGACGGTGGGATGGTTATTGTCGGCGCCGGCGAATGTGGCGCGCGCGCGGCGCAGGCGCTGCGCGAGGCGGGATGGAGCGGAGCGGTCACCCTGATCGGCGAGGAGAGCCTGCCGCCCTATGAGCGGCCGCCGCTCTCCAAGGCCCTCATGGTGGCAGCCGGCGAACCGCAGGTGGCGCATCCCTTGACCCGGGACGCCGCCGCGCAGAAGGGTATCGACCTCCTGCTGGGTGCCCGGGTGGCGGAGATCGATCGCGAGGCACACGCCGTCATCCTCGCGGACGGACGGCGCATTTCCTATGTGAAACTTCTGCTGGCGACCGGCGCCAGGCCGCGGCGGCTTGCCGTGCCGGGCGCGGACAGCCGAGACGTCCTCTACCTGCGCAGCTTCGCCGATGCGCTGGCGATCCGCGAGCGGCTGCGGGCTGGCGCCCGCCTCTGCGTCATCGGCGGCGGCTTCATCGGCCTCGAAGTCGCGGCCAGCGCCGTCGCGCGCGGCTGCCGCGTGACCGTCGTCGAGGTAACGCCG
The DNA here is from genome assembly GCA_016794075.1 of Rhodospirillaceae bacterium. Taxonomy (GTDB): domain Bacteria; phylum Pseudomonadota; class Alphaproteobacteria; order Dongiales; family Dongiaceae; genus Dongia_A. The sequence continues at coordinate 8,765 of JAEUKU010000139.1, read as the reverse complement.
CGCATCCTGATGCGCGGCGTGCCGGCGCCGTTGGCCGAGCTGATCGCCAGGCGGCACGAACAAGCCGGCGTCCGCTTTCGCGTCGGCGCGGGTATCGCGCGGATCAGCGAGTCCGCGGGCACGGTGAAAATCGGGCTCGCCGACGGCGACGAGATCGAATGCGATGTCATCGTCGCCGGGATCGGCGCGGCGCCGGAGACGCTTTTGGCGGCGCGCGCCGGGCTTGCCGTCGAGAACGGCATCAGGGTCGACGACCGCCTGCGCACCAGCGATCCCGACATCTTCGCCGCCGGGGATTGCTGCTCGGCGCCGCACGCGCTCTATGACGGCCGGCGCATCCGCCTGGAAGCCTGGCGCAATGCCCATGACCAGGGCAACCTGGCCGCACGGAACATGCTGGGCGGCGATCAGAGATATGAGGCGGTCCCGTGGTTCTGGTCCGACCAGTACGAGATGACGCTGCACGTTGCCGGCCTCGCCGACCAGGCGACAAAGCATGTGAAACGCGATTTGGGCGACGGCGCCGAACTGCATTTTCACCTGGCCGGGGACGGGCGGTTGCTGGCGGCGAGCGGCTTCGGCCCGCTGGGCAAGGTGGCGAGGGAGATCCGGCTGGCCGAGATGCTGATCCAGAAAGGCGCCAAGCCGGCGCCGGACCAGCTCGCCGCACCGGAGGTCAAGCTCAAGTCGCTGCTGAACGCCTGAACCAAGCACATCGGGGGAATCCATGCGCCACGCCAGACTGACCGTCGCCGATCTGCTCGCCCTCAAGGGCCAGCGGCAATTGAGCATGCTGCGGGTGGAGACGCTGGAGGAGGCGGAAGCGGCCGAGCGCGCCGGCGTCGACCTGCTCTCCGTGCCGCCGGAGATCCTGGGGCGCGAGTTCCGCGACGCAGCACCCACCTGCTTCACCTTCCCCGGCCTCGAATACGGCGATTTCGTTTCGGCCGAGGAATATCTGCGCGCCGCGTTCAAGGCGCTGAAGGCCGGCGGCGATGCGGTCTGGTGCGCGGCGAGCCTCCAGATCATCCGCCGGCTGCGCGACGAGGGCGTCCCGGTCTGCGGCCATGTCGGGCTGATCCCGGACAAAGCAACCTGGACCGGCGGCTTCCGCGCCGTCGGCAAGACCGCGGAGACGGCGATGCTGGTCTGGCAGCAGACCAAGGCCCTGGAGGAAGCCGGTGTCTTCTGCGCCGAGATCGAGGTGGTGCCGGCGCGGGTGGCGACGGAGGTTTCCAGGCGCACCTCGATGTTCATGATTTCCATGGGATCGGGCGCCGGATGCGATGCCCAGTATCTGTTCGCCGAGGACGTGCTCGGCAGCAATCGCGGGCACTATCCGCGTCACTCGAAGAAGTATCGAGACTTCGCCAAGCACTACGACAAGCTGCAGCGCGAGCGCGTGGCGGCCTTCTCCGAATACGTCGCCGACGTCAGGTCCGGCGCCTATCCGGCGCAGGAGCACATGGTCGAGGTCCCCGACAAGGAGCTGAAGCGCTTCCTGGCCCAGATCAAGGGCGCCTGATCCGAGCCCCTCGCCGAGATGTGGCCGCGCGTGACAGAGGCGCCATTCCATCCTCCCCCTGCGGCAGGCTAGGATCGCGCACCGGATGAAGAGCCGGTACCGCCGTGCGGGAGCGCGACCTTTGTGATGAAGAGACGCCGCCTGATGCTGACCTTGCTGATCCTGGGCGCCTGGATCGTCCTGCCGCTGGGGATCAGCTATCTGCGCTATGCGCCGCCGGCCTGGTCGTGGAGCCAGGCACCGCGGCATTCCTCCGGCCTGGCGCCGGATCCGGCGACGACGCCGGAGGCCGTGGTCCAGGTCTATGCGGCACGCGCCTTCAGCTGGCGCGGCATCTTCGCGATCCATCCCTGGATCGCGCTGAAGCGCGAAGGTGCGGACAGCTATACCCGTTACGAGGTTGTCGGCTGGGGCGGCGGCACCAAGCTGCGGGCCAATTACGGCCTGGCCGATGGACTCTGGTATGGCGCCAAGCCGGAGCTGCTCGTGGATTTCCGGGGCGCGAAGGCGGCTACGCTGATCGACCGCATCGAGGCGGCGGTCGCCTCTTATCCCTACAAGGACGAGTATAGGACCTGGCCTGGCCCCAACAGCAACACCTTCATCGCCCATATCGCGCGCAGCGTGCCGGAAATGCGCCTCGATCTGCCCACGACCGCCATCGGCAAGGACTACCGCCCCTGGTATGAGCCGCTCGGCCGATCCCCCAGCGGCACGGGGTTCCAGGTGTCGGCTCTGGGCCTGGCGGGCATGACAATCGGCCTGGAGGACGGCGTGGAGGTCAACCTGCTCGGCCTCGCTTTCGGCATCGATTTCCGGCCCGCCGGGCTGCGCCTGCCCGGCCTCGGGCGGGCCACCCTGGCCGGCGGTTCCGCGGAAGCGGCGGGCGACTAGGTCAGAAGGCCGAATTGCCACGCTAGATCAAATGGTTGATATCTCACGCGGCGGCCCGGCCGATGCCCCAGCCGGCAACAGAGTATTAACCGTGATCGGCCCATGATCGTTCTCCATCGACCGACCGTCCAGCATGGCGCAATGACCGTTCCTGAAACCCACCTGCCGGCCCTGACGACGCGCCGGCCTGCACGGCCGTCCGGCAGGGGCGCACGCCCGTTCCTCCGGCGGGAGGCGGCCGCATTGTGATCACACCAGCTGTCACCGGTCTGTTGCTCGCCGCTCTGGCGCTCGGCGGCTGGCAGCTGCACCTGCTGCGCCGCGCCCGCCGCCTTGCCGACGCCACCCGCGCCTTCGAAGCCAGGGCGGCGGAACACGCGGCCACCCAAGCGGCGCTGAAGGCCAATGAGGAACGCCTGCAGGAGTTCAGCGAAGCGGCGGCGGATTGGCTGTGGGAAATCGACGACCAGTACCGCTTCACCATGGATACCGGCCGCATGCCGGCGGGCGGCCTGATCGGATCCGATCTGATCGGCCTGAAGCGCTGGGAGATGCCAGGCACCGATCCCGCCGACCCGGTCTGGCAGCGCTACCGCGAGCTGCTCGATGCGCGCCAGACGTTTCGCGAATTCACCTTCTCCTATGTCGGTGCATCCGGGCGGCGCCATCACGCCAGCATCAGCGGGCATCCGCTGTTCGACACCGAAGGCGGATTCCTCGGCTATCGCGGCACCGCGCGCGACATCACCGCCGAGGTCGAAGCCAAGACCAAGATCGACAGCGCCAACGCCCTGTTCGACGCGGTGCGCCAGATCCAGGGCAGCTACATCGCCGGCGTGACCCGCAAGCCCGCCTACGAGCAGATGCTGAGCATCCTGCTGCAGATGACCGGCAGCGCGTACGGCTTCATCGGCGAGATGCTGAGTGACGCCGCCGGCGAGCGCTACCTGAAGGTCCATGCCTTGACCGACATCGCCTGGGACGACCATTCGCGCCAGCTTTATGCGCAGAGCCTGACGGGCGGCTTCGAGTTCCGCAACCTGGACACGCTGTTCGGCGCCGTCATGCGGACCGAGCAGGCGGTGATCGCCAATTCACCCGGCGACGATCCGCGGCGCGGCGGCCTGCCGCCCGGCCATCCGCAGCTGGAGGCATTTCTCGGCATTCCGCTGTTCTCCGGCAAGGCGATGATCGGCATGGTGGGCTTGGCCAACCGGCAGGGCGGCTATGACCACGAGGTCGTCGACTTCCTCGCACCGCTGAGCGGCGCCTGCGGCGCGGTCATGGCCGCAATCCAGGCGGACGTGGAGCAGCAGCGCGTCACCGAGGAACTGCGGCGCAGCGACGAACGGCTGCAACTGACCTTGGAGAGCACCGGCGTCGGGCCGTGGGACTGCGACCTGCGGACGGGCGCCTTTCATTTCGATGCGACGATGCTGCGCAAGCTGGGCTACACGCCGGACGAGGTGGCGCCGACGATCGAGGCGTGGGACAGCATGGTGCACCCGGACGATCTGGCGGCAGTGCGCAGCAAGTTCGCCTCTTATCTGGATACCTCGGCCGACGTGTTCGAAGCGATCTATCGCCTTCGCGTCAAGCAGGGCGGCTGGCGCTGGCTGCTCAGCCGCGGCCGCATCGTCCAGCGCACCGAGGACGGGAAGCCGACGCGCATGATCGGCACCCATCTCGACATCACCGGCGTCAAGGATACGGAGATCGCGCTCCGCCGCAGCGAAGAGCGCTTCCGCGCGCTGGCGGAATCCTCGCGCGCCGTGCCCTGGGAGGCGGACGTCACCACCTTCCGCATCACCTATGTCGGCCCCCAGATCGAGCGGATCGTCGGGTTCACGCCGGCCGATTGGGTGGGCAAGGATCTGTGGCCGCAGCGCCTGCACCCGGAGGACCGCGCGCGCGTCATTCGCGAGGGCGAGGAGCGCGCCAAGGAAGGCATCGACCACAACCTCGAATACCGCCTGATCGCCGCCGACGGCCGCGTGGTGTGGATCCGCGATCTGATCACCGTGATCCGGGGCGACGACGGCCAGAAATGGCTGTATGGCGTGATGGTCGACATCACCGAGGAGAAGTCGCGCGAGCAGGCACTGCGCGAAAGCGAGTCCCGCTATCGCCGGGCGGAAAGCGTCGCCGGCATCATCCACTGGAACGCCACCGGACCTGCTGACAGCTGGCCGGATGCGCGATTGACGCTCTCCGAAACCGCGGCGACCTTTTTCGGCGTCGCCGCACAGGAACTCGACCTTACGATCAGGGAGCTCGTCACGCGTTTCGTGCACCCGGACGACCAAGCGCGGGTGATGCAGGAATTCGTCCGTTCGGCCGCCGTCCAGGACAAGGAATACGGGATCGAGTACCGTATCCTTCGCGGGGACGGCACCATCGCCATCGTCTCCGAGCTCGGCCAGCGCAACTATGACGAATCCGGCCGCCTGGTCGCCGCCTTCGGCACCATCCAGGATATCACGGAACGCAAGCGGACGGAGAACGCCCTGCGCCGGGCGCAGTTGGACGCCGAGATGGCGAACCGCGCCAAGTCGCAGTTCCTGGCGAATGTCAGCCACGAGCTGCGCACCCCACTGAACGCGATCATCGGCTTCTCCGAGGTCATGAAAGGCGAGCTGATGGGGCCGCTGGGGGCGCCCATCTACCAGGAGTACAGCAACGACATCCACGAAAGCGGCCGGCATCTCCTGGCGATCATCAACGACATTCTCGACTTGAGCCGGGTCGAGGCCGGTCAGACGACCCTCAGCGAAAGCGAGCTCGAAATCGAGAGTCTCATCGATTCCTGCCTGATCCTCGTGCGCGGAAAGTCCAACGCCAATGGGCTCTCGCTGACATCGGAGATTCTGCCGTCTCTGCCGAAGATTCTGGGCGACGAGCGCCTGCTGAAGCAGGCGCTGCTCAATCTGTTGTCCAACGCCGTGAAATTCACACCGCGCGGTGGGACGGTGCGCGTAAAGGCGGAACTGTCGGGTGACGGCCTCGATATCTCCGTCATCGATTCCGGCATCGGCATGTCCGCGGCCGAGATCGAGCAGGTCGCGAAACCTTTTGTGCAGCTGGAGAACTGGCTGGTCCGCAAATACGAGGGTACGGGCCTCGGACTTTCCATTGCCAAGGCGTTCTGCGAGCTGCACGACGGCGAGCTGCGGATCGTCAGCGAGGTCGGACGCGGCACCGCGACAACGATACACCTGCCGGCCAGCCGAATCCTTCCGGCGCCACGCAGCCGCGCGCTGGCGGAATAGCGGCGGCGCGCAAAAAAAGCGCCGCCAGTCTCCTGGCGGCGCTTCGTGTCTTAGGCGTGGTGTTCTGCGTCAGCCCATGCGAACCGGCTCGAAGCGCTGCGGACGGCGTTGACTGCCCTTGCCGTTGCGGGCCTCGGAGCGGCCTTGGCCGCCGCGACCATTCTGATTGCCGCCTTCGGCCGGCCGATGCGGGTTGGGACGCCGGGGCGGGGTATGGCCGTTCGCCGCGTCGACCCGCGCGCCGCGGTGCTGCGACGCCTCGGTCCGTGCGGGCTCCTGCCGGGCCGCTCGCTCGGCGCCATGCTGGCCGTGACGCGACCCACCGCGATGTCCGTTGTCGCCATGCGCTTCCTTGACGCGGGGCTGGGCATGCGGATGTGCGTGCCCGTTGCGGCTGTGCTCGTTGCGGCCGCGACCTTCGCCGGTCTGGCGATCATTGGGTTGGCGATCGCGCGCCGGGCCGTCGCGGAACTGGTGCTCGCGACGCTGCTCGCCGCGTCCCTCGACGCCTCCCTGGCGCGGCTGCTCGGCGCGGGCGTGATCGCGATCCGGGCGGCGGCCGCGGTGACCATTGCCCTCGGCGCTCGCGTCGGCATCGCGATGATGCCCGTGAGACGGCCGGCCGCCACCCGAGGCGCGATGGCCCTGCGCGTGGCTGCCCGAACCGTGATTGCCCGAACCGTGATTACCCTGGCTCGAACCGGATCGGCCTCGTCCGCCGCGTGCCGGCGGCGCGCCGGCGCCGCCGCGCTTGCCTTCGGCAATGTGCGCGGCATGGAACGGATGCTCCGCGTCAATCGGGACCGCCTGGCGGATGGTGCGCTCGATGTCGCGCAGATAGGCGCGCTCTTCGCTGTCGCAGAACGAGATGGCGATGCCCTCGTTGCCGGCGCGCGCGGTGCGGCCGATGCGGTGGACGTAGCTCTCCGGCTCGTTCGGCAGATCGTAGTTGATGACGTGCGTGACGCCATCGACGTCGATGCCGCGGGCGGCGATATCGGTCGCCACCAGCACGCGGACCTTGCCGCTGCGAAAATCGTTCAGCGCCTTCTGGCGGGCGTTCTGCGACTTGTTGCCGTGGATGGCATCGGCGCGGACGCCGGCCTTGGCCAGACCCTCGGCCACTTTGTTTGCGCCGTGCTTGGTGCGGGTGAAGACGAGCGCGCGAGAGATCGCCTTGTCGCCCAGCAGGGATTCGAGCAGCGCCCGCTTGTTCGCCTTCTCGACGAAATGCACGCGCTGGGCGATGCGCTCGGCGGTGGTCGCCACCGGCGTCACCTCGACGCGCACCGGCTCCTTCAGCAGGCTGGCCACCAGTCCCTGCACCGCTTGCGGCATGGTGGCCGAGAACATCAGCGTCTGGCGCTGCGCCGGGATCTTGGCGACGATGCGCTTCACCGGCAGGATGAAGCCCATGTCGAGCATGCGATCGGCCTCGTCGAGAACGAAGGCTTCGAGGCCATCGAACTTCACCTGGCCCTGGTTCATCAGATCGAGCAGCCGGCCGGGCGTGGCGACCAGCACGTCGACGCCGCGCGACAGCGCCTGGACCTGCGGACCCTGGCTGACGCCGCCATAGATGGCGACGCGGCTGAGGCGCAGATGCCGACCGTAGCTGCGGAAGGAATCGAGGATCTGGACGCAGAGTTCGCGCGTGGGGGTGAGGATCAGCGCGCGGACACTGCGCGGCGCGGCGCGCCGGTCGGTGCTGGTCAGGCGCTGCAGCAGCGGCAGGGCGAATGCGGCGGTCTTGCCGGTGCCGGTCTGGGCGATGCCGAGCAGGTCGCGACCCTCCAGCAGCGGCGGGATCGCCTGCGCCTGGATCGGCGTCGGAGTCTCATAGCCCTCGGTGGCGAGCGCCTGCAGCAAGGGGGCGCTCAGCTTCAAATCGGAAAACGTAGTCATATGGTTTGCGTTCTTTCAGTTCGTGTGTCGTCGCGCTCGCCGCGCAGCCACACGGCCGGCGCAAACGCGGACGGATAAAGGCGCTTCCTGGGAAGGGCCCGGGTTCAGACCCGGCATGCGCGCTAGTGCAGGGAAAAGTTGGAGATCAGGATCTCGGGACGGAGGGACCGGTCGAAAGACCGAAACAATCCTGCGCGCTGTCGCGAGAGAAGAGGCCCTGACGGCCTCGGCGGAGGGACCATGCGGGGATGGCGGTTAAAAGTCAATGAATCTGGATGCAGGGCAGCCATGCGCCTCCGGAATCAATGGTTTTCCGGGGCATAGCGCGCGATCGGGAGCGGCCCTGTCGCGGAACCGATCCCTATGGCACTGGGTGAATCTCGGTCGGAAAAACCACATCCATGATCATGTCGACGTTCTCGCCGTCCGAGGACAGCGGCAGTGTGGCCGATTCCATCTGCATCCCGGAATATTGCCATTGCTCCTGGTGGCGGAAGAACAGCGGCGCCCGTCCGGCAACGATCCGCCGGTAGACCTCGAGCATGAAATCGCGATACGGACCGGGCTCGAACTCGTCGGCGAAGGTATTGGTAAGATCAAATCCGGTCAGGGCGACCAGATTTGAGCCGTCCAGCCGGAACCGGAAACGGAGGCGCGGCTCCCGCACGACGTCCACCAGGGAGATGTTCCCGAGCGCGTAGCCGACGTCCAGGGCGTCGATGTCGGCACGCGCCGGCATCGGGCGACCTCGGCGCTTGTCGAGCCAGTATTGGTAGACGTTCCGGATTGCCCGCTGAGTCAGGCCGTCCGCCGCGATCTCCAGCACCTGATTCATCGCTCGCCGGTTGCCGCCAAGGATGGCGAATTACTAGCAAACCTCGTCCGCCGCACACAACCATAGGCTTTAGCGGGCGATCCCGAAGGGGTGGAATTGCGCGTCGCTGTCGCTGGCCCGCAAGGGAAGGCCGGGATCGGCATATTCAGGCGCAGCGGATCGCCACTATGCTCCGACGCTCGAAGGTGAAGGTGCCGTCCGACATGCCCGCCAAGAACGCCCGCTCCGCTTCCCGCACGCCCCCGGTGTCGCGCAACAAACGCCCGAACATCCTCTACATCATGTTCGACCAGCTGGCGCCGCAATTCCTGCCCAGCTATGGCCACAAGGTCGTGCA
>JAEUKU010000138.1 GCA_016794075.1 Rhodospirillaceae bacterium | reverse complement strand
GAGGAATGGGTGGCCGAACGCACCCGGCAGCGCGAGAGCACGCGCCGCCACGGGTCCGATCGCTGGGTCTATGCGCAGCCGGGCGGACGCTGGGTCCAGGTCAACGACCGCCGTTCCATCGAGGGTGGCCTGGCATCGATCTATACCGACATCACCGATGTGAAGGACGCCGAGCGCCAGGAACGCGAGCGGGCGCTGGCCGAGCGTTCGCTACATCTGCAGGCGACCCTGGAAAGCATGTCGATCGGCGTTGCCGTGTTCGGTCCGGACCAGCGCCTGATGACCGCCAACCGGCAGTATGGCGAGTTGCTCGGCCTGCCGGAGATCCTGGTCACCCCCGGTGCCTCGCTGCGGGCCTTCCAGCGCTTCAACGATCTGCGCAACGTGCCCGAGCTGGGCACCGCCTCGCTGATCATCACCACCCATGGCGGGCAGCCGGCGGAGGTCTCGGTCAATGGCCGCTGGTTCAGCATCAAGAGCGACCCGATGCCCGATGGCGGCTTCGTCGTGTCCTATTCCGAGATCACCGACCGCCGCCACGCGGAAGAGGCGCTGCACGACAGCGAGGCGCGCATCCGGCTGTTCGCCAACGCCATGCCGACCATGATGTGCTACATCGACGACCAGGAGCGCTACCAGTTCGTCAACCGCGCCTATCGCGCCGCCTTCGTAGGCAGCGGCGGCAAGACCATCGGCCGCAAGATGCGGACCGTCCTGGGCGAGGCGGAATACGCGCTGCGCCAGAGCTATGTCGAGCGCGCGCTCGCTGGGTCGACCTGCGTGTTCGACGTCACGCTGCCCTCGGCAGACGGCGAGCCGCGCTTTGGCTTGGCGACGTACGTGCCGCATCGCGGCGGCGACGGCCGTGTCGTGGGCTTCTTCTCGCTGATCCAGGACATCACCGAGCGGCGGCGTGCGCAACACCTGCTCGAGGCGGCGAAGGAGGACCTGGAACGCCGGGTGTACGAGCGCACCGCCAGCCTGCAGGAGTTGAACGAGACCCTGGTGCGCGAGATCGAGGAACGGCGCCGCATCGCCCGCGAGCTGCGCGCCGCGAAGGTGGAGGCGGAGCTGGCGAATGCCAGCAAGACGCAGTTCCTCGCCGATGCCAGCCACGACCTGCTGCAGCCCCTGAACACCGCGCGGCTGTTCATCGCCTCGATCCAGGGCCGCAAGCTGCCGCGCCGCACCGCCGATTACATCAGCAAGATCGACCGCGCGTTGGTGAACATCGAGGACATCCTCAACATCCTGCTCGACATCTCGAAGCTGGAATCCGGCCGAGTCACCGTGCAGCTGGCCGCCGTGCCGCTGCTGCCGTTGATGCAGTCCCTGCGCGACGAGATCGGGCCGCTGGCGGAGCGCAACGGCCTGGAGCTGCGCATGGTGCCGACTTCGCTGCATGTCCGCACCGACGTTCGGCTCCTGCGGCGGCTGCTGCAGAACCTGCTGACCAACGCCTGCCGCTATACGCCGGAGGGCAAGATCCTGTTCGGCGTGCGCCGGCGCGGCCGCTTCGCAGAGATCTCCGTCGGCGATACCGGCATCGGCATCCCGCGGAACAAGTTCGAGGACATCTTTGCCGAGTTCCGCCGCCTCGCCGATCTGGCGGGCAAGCCCAAGGGCTACGGCCTCGGCCTATCCATCGTGCGGCGCATCAGCCGGCTGCTCGACCACCCGGTGGAGGTTCGCTCGGTCGTCGGGCACGGCTCGGTGTTCTCGGTGCGGGTGCCCCTCGCGGATGCGCAGTGCGAGGCGCGGCCTGTGGAGCCAACGCGGGCGCCGCAGCATACGATGATCGACGGCGTCCGCGTGCTAGTGATCGACAACGAGGCGCAGGTGCTGGACGGCATGGTCAGCCTGCTGGACACCTGGCATTGCCGCGTCATCGCCGCCTCAGACACGGAGGGCGCCATTTCCGAGCTCGACCGCACCGGGGAGAAACCGGAATTGCTGCTGGTCGACTATCATCTCGACCGCGGCCGCTTCGGCACCGATGCGATCGCGGCGATCCGTCGCCGCATGCAATCCGGGATTCCCGCCGCCATCATCACGGCCGACCACAATCCGGCCATCCGCAGGGACGTGCGGCGGATCGAGCGGGTGAGTCTGCTGCTGAAGCCGATCAAGCCGGCACGGCTAAGGGCGCTGATCGCCTCGGTCCGCGAGTGAGGCCTGGCGGCAGTATTTCTGATACAGGATGACCGCCTGCGTGCGGCGCGAGGCACCCAGCTTCTGCAGCAGGCTGGAGACATGCGCCTTGACCGTGGTCAGTTGCACGTCGATGGCGTAGGCGATCTGCTTGTTCAGCATCCCCTGGGCCATCAGTTCCAGCACCTTCCATTGCTGGTTGGTGAGCAGCTCGAAGCGGCAGCGCATGGCTTCGTCGATCTCGCTCCCACCTTCGTCCTCGGCGGTTTCGCGCGCCTTCATGGCGGCCTCGTCCGGGGCGAAGCTGCCGCCGTCCAGGATGGTCTGGATCGCGCCGGCGATGCGCTCGCGCGGCAGCGATTTCGGGATATAGCCGATGGCGCCGGCATCGAAGCACTTGCGGACGACCATGGTGTCATCCAGGGCGGAGATCACCGCTACTGGAATATCGGGCCGGCGCCGGCGCAGGGAACGAACGCCCTTCACCCCGCTGGTCCCAGGCATGCGGAGATCGAGCAGGACCAGATCGATATCCGCTCCATCGTCGACGCGGTTGATGGCCTCGGCCATCGAGCCGGCTTCGAGCACGCCGACACGGTGCAGCATGGTGCGCAACGCATCGGCAATGGCTTCGCGAAATAACGGGTGATCGTCGGCAACCAAGACAGTCGTCATTTGGCGCATACTCCCAGCTGCGCCCCCTCCCCGACAGGACGATATTCAACGCTGAAGCGCGGCGCGAGTCAATGTCCAGTCCGCGCCGCCGCTGCGCGCAGGCGCGGAGTTCCGCGCCGGGGACGCCTAGGCCCCGGTGGCCGCGCGGAGCAGCATCTCCTCGGCCGGCCCGATCAGGTCCGCCGGCCGGTCGCGCTCGCGCAGCACGGTGACGCCGCCGTGCCGGTCCGTCATCACCGCCTTGGCGCGCAGCCGGCCGCAATACTGGAACATCTCGCCCAGCGCATAGGCGCCGGTGTCGAGCAGGGCGATGAGGTCGCCCGGAGCGGTCGCCGCCGGCAGGGTCCGGGTCTCGGGCAGGCGGATGATCGCCGCGCGCAGCTCCTCGCGCGTCTCCGGCGGCAGCGTGGCCAGCCGCGGCGAGAGCGCCTTCCAAAGGTATTCTCCCTCGACGTCGAAGAAGCAATCGGCGGAATCGCACAACGGCCCGACCACGCGATAGGCGCGATCGGCGGCTTCGTCCATCCTGCCGGCATTGACCATGTGGTAGTACCAGCGCACCGCGGCGGAATCGATCAGCAGGTTGTAGCCGGCATCGAGATAGAGCCAGGGCATGTCGCCGCGCAGCCGCATGTTCTCGACCTGGCTCAGCAGCACGGCGGCATCGGCCACCAAAGCGCGCCCGGGCTCGAACAGGATCTCCGTTTCGGCGCCCAGCTCGCGGGCGGCCTGGGCGGCGACGGTGCCGACCATGGGCGCGGCGGCGTCCCTGGCGGCGAAGCCGCGCAGGGTGTCGGAACTGCCGCGATTGTCGCCGGAATCGAGATGCGCGTAGTCGACCGGATAGCCGCCACCGAGATTGAGGTGACGCAGCCCGGCGCCCAGTGCCGCGCCGATCTCGCGGCTCATCCGCGCGGTGAAGGCGACCGAGGCCGCGAAATCCTCCGCCTCGGTGACCTGCGAGCCGATATGCAGGTGCATGCCGGCGACGTCGAGCGCCTGCGGATTGGCCCGCGCGATCGCGAGGGCCGCCTGCAGCTCGGGTGCTGTCATGCCGAACTTGGAGCTGGCATTGCCGGTCTGGATGCCGGCGGTTGCGCCGCCGCCGATGCCGGGCACCAGCCGCAGGGCGACGGTCGCGCGGCGGCCGAGACCGCGCGCGACGTCGGCGATGCGCTGCAGCTCGAAGGCGGAATCCACGTTGATTGCCTTGATCCCGCGGGTGATGGCCTCGCTCAGCTCCTCCACCGACTTGGCGACGCCGTTGAAGACGATCTCTCCGGGTGCGAAGCCCACGGTGAGCGCCTTCCACAGCTCGCCGCCGGAATTGACCTCGATGCCGAGGCCTTCGCCGCGGATGATCCGCAGGATGTGCAGGTTGGAACAGGCCTTGCTGGCGAAATACACCGCCGCCCGCGGATGCCCGCCGCGCGCCGCGCGCAGGAAGCCGGCGGCGTTTTCCGCCACCCGCCGTTCCGAGAACACGAACAGCGGCGAGCCGTGCTCGGCGACGAGCGCAAGGGCGTCCTGCCCGGCGATCGTCAGGTGGCCGCGCTCCACGGCCAGGCAGGACGGCAGGCGGTGACGCGTATTCTTAGCCATGAGGGATGACACCGGCTCAGAGCTTCATGTCGCGGTCGAGCGGATAGATCGGCCGCGGCACGTTGCGGTAGGGCAGCTTCTCCAGATGCGTGGTGCAGAGCGCGCCGCTATCGCAGACGATGACCTTGCCGGCGATCGGCTCGAAGGCGGCGCGGAAGTGCTGCATCGACTTGAGTCCGACCACATTCTTCGCCGCGGGGTCGATGCCGAAGGCGCGGAACTGCTGCAAGTCCAGCATCTGCGACGGCTCGCTGACCACCAGGATGTCGATGCCGCCGACGCGCAGCACGGCGGTGTCGCCCCAGCCGAGGCGCAGGCCGCCGACCATGGGGCCGTCGCCGGTATAGAAACCGTCGCTGATCAGGCGGATCTCGCCTTCGAGGCTCAGCGGCTCGCCGCCGAAGCGCGGATCGGATTTGCCGCCCAGGCGCACCTTCACACGCTCGCCGACCTTGTGCCGGTGCAGCTGCTGCGCCGTCTCCGGGTCGACCATCGGCCCGAAGGTCGCGTCGGCCACGCCGGCATCCAGCAAAGCCTTCAACAGGTTGGTGGAATCGCCATAGCCGCCGCCGCCGGGATTGTCGGCATAGTCGGCGATGATGAGCGGGCCGGTGCTGCGCCGATAGGCCTTGGCGATGGATGCTGCCTCCTCCACCGGCATGTAGTAGTTGATGAGCTCGAAGCGCTTGTCCCAGATGTCGTCGGCGATGCTCTCGGCAAAGGCGCGATGCCTGGCCTCGTTGCCCTCATAGGTCACGGTCACCGTCGGGCCGACCTCGCGGATGTCGGCATTGCCGAAGCCGGCATTGACGCTGACGGCGAAGACGCCGGGCTC
>JAEUKU010000133.1 GCA_016794075.1 Rhodospirillaceae bacterium | reverse complement strand
GCCGGAATGCGGCGAGGAGAAGAGCTGCATCATCGGCGAGATGGCGCAGCGGCTCGGCTTCTCGCGCTTCGTGCGCGAATCCTGCCAGGAGCACGCGCGCTTCCTGGATCAGCTGAACTGCATCACCGATTCCATCAGCGTTTCGGTCTATCGGCGCGCCCTCAACGGCGGCACGGCGCAGGGTAGCTAGAGGGCGGGCTTTCACCGCGTTCAACAGCGATCGCACCGGTCGGCGCGATAACGCCCGTTCGTGCCGGATCGTCGATGTCCTGCGGCGCAATTTCGGGTTGCTCTTCGGATCGAGCGATTCCACACTGGCGTTCGGCCCGGTCCGGTTTTGCCGGCGGGCCTGCCGGCTTGGGGAATAGAGCGGGGAAGCAGCACATGCGTTGGATGATGGCGCTGGCGGCGTGCGCGCTGGCGGGCGGCGTGATGGCGTGCCAATCGCCCGGCACCGGCACGTCGTATTCGGCGGCGACGGCGGTCGAACAGGCCGGGAAAAAGAAGTCCAAATACGAGGACTACAAACCGACCGCGCCGATGAAGGCGCGCTTCACCGACATGACGCTGGCCTTGACGCGCAAGCTGTTGGAGCGGTGCCTGGACCTCGACGCTCCCATGGCGGCGTGCTTTCGCGACAGGCTGCTGAACGGCTTCGACACGGCGGGCATCGCCGAGAAGCGCTGTCCTCCCGGCGACGACCTCGAGGAACAGTACAACTGCATCGTTGTGGGCAGCTACAGCTATCGCTTCGTTCAGGTGATCGGCAAGCAGGCGGAGCCGGACATTGATTGGTCCGATCCGGAGCGCTCGATGCAAGCGGTGTCGATCGATTACGCCCTCACCAAGCTCAAGAACTGCCTCGGCGGCTCTTCGGCCAGCGATCCCACCGATTGCGTGATGGCGGGATTCATCAAGGAACTCGACCTGACCGAGGAGGAGGTCGAGCCGTGCCGCAGCCTGACCAACGATTCCGAGTTCGGCCAGTGCATCGGCGAGGCCTACGGCCTCCGGTTCATGGCCGACGGCATCGCCAGAATGTAGGAGAAGACGGCATGTGCGAAGCCGCCCATCTTGCCTTGGCGTGGATACGGGTTGTATTGGCCGCCGGCGCTGTTCTCCTGCTGGTTTCCTGCGCGCAAGGAGAGAAACGCGCGCGCGACCTGCCGGCCTCGGCGACCGCCTTCTATCCCGATCGGGCTCAGGTAATGCTACGGATGAGCGAGTATCTCAAGGCGGTCGGCGACTCTTGCTTTCGTCGCGCCGCCGCGAGCCAGGCTCCCGAAGGCGCAGACCTGAGGACCAGGCATCAGAGCTGCCTGCTGGAACAGATCAGCGGCACCTTCGGCAATGAAGCGGAGACCGACGAGCATTGCCGCGAGACGGATTTGGTCGAACGGTTCAGTTGCGTCTGGTTTTCGACGGCCGCGTGGCGGCTGATTGCGGCCTCCGGCTCAGACCCTCGGACATCGATGAAGTGGTCAGACACTACCCGATCCCTCGCGCTTGGCGCGGCTCTGCTGGAGACGCGCGCGAGAAGCGAGTGCGCGGGCGAGGCGGACAATGGCTGCATGGTCCGGCGCATGGGAGCGGCCCTTCTGCTGCCGAGCGACGCAGTCGCGGTGTGTGCGGAGCTGGCCGACCGATCGCTCCAGGCGAAGTGCATCGCCGCCGCTTTCTTCAACGATCTGATAGACTCGGCGCTGCTCTACGCGGGATAGCGCCGGCAAGCGCCGCTACCAGTTCGCCGGTTCGGTCAGCGCTGCGTTGAGGGCCGCGATGGCGTCGGCGGGCGTCGCCTTCGAGCACATCAGGTAGCGCTGTTCGCCTGCCGGGGCGTCGCTCAGCTCGACGGCCTGCAGCGCGAAGCCGAGCGGGGCGTTGCGCGCGAGCAGGTAATCCGCCTCTTCCGCCGCCATGATGGTGTAGTCGCGGCGGTTGTTGGCGATCATGTTGAGAATCGCCTCGTTGCTGCCGGCGGATTCTTCGGTGTCGGGCTGCTGGCGCTGCAGCCAGGCGTCGATGACGGGGCCGTAGGAATAGCCGGTCTTGATGATGAGCTTGGCGCCGGGGTCGGAGAAGATCTGCTGCAGCGTCGCCGGTGGCTTGAAGCGCGGATCGTCCTTGCGCGCGACCACGACGCTGGGGCGGTCCTCGTAGATCGGACCGACAAAGAAGGCGAAGTCCTCGCGCTCGGGCCGCTTGAACCAGCCGAGGCCGCAGACCGGCTCGTGTGCGCGGCGGATCTCCTCGGTCTGCCGCGCCGGCGGCATTTCGATCCAGTGCGCGCTGATCTGCGCCTGGTCCATGGCCCGGACGACCGGCGCCACCAGCAACCCCTTCACGCCGGCGGGCGCGCCGAGCTCGGAATAGGGCGGCCGCACATGGAACAGGATGGTGAGCTCAGGCTCGGCCGCCGCCGCCGCGAAGGCGGCGAGCGAAAGGCTGAAAGCTCCGGCGACCAGGCTTGGCCAGTGCATGGCGCGATCCCGTCCTGCAAGTGGGGCACAGGCCGCCCGGCCGCAGAGCGGCGGATGGCTTGGCTCATCCTGGCGCGGAGTCTGCTACTTCTTGGTTAAGCCGGGCTTCACGCAAGCCAGGTTGCGAGATCGCCCAGAGCGCGGCGGGACATCAGCGGCTTGCGCTGGCTTTTCCATTCCCGCAATTCGTGGCGATTGAGGCCTTCGGGCGCGGCAAGCTCCGGGAACAGGCCGAAATTCACGTTCATCGGCTGGAAGGTGGTCGCATTGGCGTTGACCGTGATGTGGCGCAGCAGGGCGCCCAGGGCCGTCGTCTCGGGGGGCGCGGCGACGGCCCGGCCCAGGCGCTCGGCGGCGGCGAAGCGGCCGGCCAGCAGGCCGATGGCGGCGCTTTCCACGTAGCCCTCGACGCCGGTGATCTGGCCGGCGAAGCGCAGCCGCGGCTGGGCCTTCAGCCGCAGCGCGCCGTCCAGCAGCTTGGGGCTGTTGATGAAGGTGTTGCGGTGCAGGCCGCCCAGGCGGGCGAATTCGGCCTGCTCGAGCCCGGGGATGGTACGGAAGATGCGCACCTGCTCGCCGTGGCGCAGCTTGGTCTGGAAGCCGACCATGTTCCACAAGGTGCCGAGCGCGTTGTCCTGGCGCAGCTGCACCACGGCATAAGGCGGCCGGCTGGCGCGCGGATTGGTCAGGCCGACCGGCTTCATCGGGCCGAAGCGCAGCGTATTCGGCCCGCGCGCTGCCATCACCTCGATCGGCAGGCAACCCTCGAAATAAGGCGTATTGGCTTCCCAGTCCTTGAAATCGGTCTTCTCTCCGGAGATGAGCGCGGCGACAAATGCCAGATATTCAGGCTTCTCCAGCGCGCAGTTGATGTAATCGCCGCCATCATTCTCCTTGCCGCCACCCGCGTCGTAGCGCGATTGGCGCCAGGCCTTGTCCATGTCGATGCTGTCGCGATGCACGATGGGGGCGATGGCGTCGAAGAAGCTGAGCGCCGCCTCCCCGGTCAGCGCGCGCACCGCCTCGGCCAAAGCGGGTGAGGTCAGCGGACCGGTGGCCAGG
>JAEUKU010000103.1 GCA_016794075.1 Rhodospirillaceae bacterium | reverse complement strand
CGACCTGTTCCTCACCAACTCCTTCGGCGGCACCCGCTACCGGTTGAAGCTGCACGACGCGCAGGGCCGGGTGCATGAGATCAATCGCGAGGCGGCACGCATCGCCCGCCGGGTCGCGGACAAGGCGGGCCGGCCTGTGGTTGTCGCGGGTTCGATGGGCCCGACCGGCGAGCTCTATGAGCCGCTGGGTCCGCTGACCATCGCCGACGGTGCCGACGCCTTCGCCGAGCAGGCGCGCGCGCTGGCCGATGGCGGCGTCGACGTGCTGTGGATCGAGACCATGTCCTCGCGCGAAGAGGTCGCTGCGGCGGTGAAGGGTGCTGCCGTCACCGGCCTGCCCTTCGTAACCACCTGCTCCTTCGACACCAACGGCCGCACCATGATGGGCCTGACCCCAGCGGAATTCGCCCGCTTCGTGCATGAGCTCGACCCCAAGCCGGTGGCCTATGGCGCCAATTGCGGCGTCGGCGCGCCAGACCTGGTGCTGACCATCACGCAATTGTCGGCGGCGGCGCAGCCCGGCGATATCATCATCGCCAAGGGCAATTGCGGCATCCCGTATTACGACGAGGGCCAGATCCGCTACAACGGCACACCCGCGCTGATGGCCGATTATGCCGGGCTGGTGCGCGATGCCGGCGCGCGGCTGGTCGGCGGCTGCTGCGGCACCTCGCCGGAGCATCTCGCCGCGATCCGCGCCGCGCTCGACAGCCATCAGCCGGGCAGCGCACCGAGCGTCGAGACCATCGTCGAGAAGCTCGGCCCACTCACCTCGGCCATCGCCGCGAACCTGAACGCGGAAAGCCCAGCCGCTCAAGGTGGGGCCGGTGAAGGCCGCCGCGGCCGCCGGCGTTCGGCCGGTTCGCAACCCAGCTTCTAGGACGGCCCACGATGTCTTCTCTCAGCGGTGCGCTCACCGAGGTCGTGGCGCGCGTCTTTGCCGATCTCGGCCTCGATCCCGAATTCGGCCGGGTCACCCCGTCGAACCGGCCCGATCTCGGCCAGTTCCAGTGCAACGGCGCCCTCGCCGCGGCCAAGGCGGCGAAGCAGAACCCGCGCGCCATCGCCGAGCAGGTGGCGGCGAAGCTGCAGGCCCTGCCGCAATTCCGCGACATCTCGCTGGCCGGTCCCGGCTTCATCAACCTGTCGCTGACCGATGCGGCGCTCTCTGGCCATGCCAACAAGCTTGCATCGGACGAGCGTCTCGGCGTTCCCGGCAAAGAACCCCTCGTCGTGGTGCTGGACTATGGCGGCGCCAACATCGCCAAGGCGATGCATGTCGGCCATCTGCGCGCCGCCATCATCGGCGAGGCGCTGCGGCGGCTGTTCCTGTTCGTCGGCGACGACACGATCGGCGATGTCCACATGGGCGATTGGGGCCTGCAGATGGGCATGATCATCTCCGAACTGGAGATCCGCCGCCCCGATCTGCCCTATTTCAAGGCCTCCTTCGAAGGCCCCTACCCCAACGCCAGCCCGGTCACCGTCGAGGAGCTGGAGGAGATCTATCCAACCGCCGCCGCCGCCTGCAAAGCCGATCTGGCGCGGATGGAGAAGGCGCGCTTGGCAACCGCCGAGCTGCAGCAGGGGCGCCCCGGCTATCGCGCGCTGTGGCAGCATTTCTTCGACGTCTCGATGGAGACGATGAAGCGCGACTATGGCGCGCTCGGCGTGCATTTCGACCTGTGGAAGGGCGAGGCGCATGTCGACCCGCTGATCGGCCCGATGGTCGAGAAGCTGAAGCAGATGGGCATCGCGCACCAAGACAAGGGCGCCTGGATCATTCCCGTGGCGAAGCCGGACGACAAGGCGGAGATCCCGCCGCTGATCCTGGTGAAGTCGGACGGGGCGGCGATGTATTCGACCACCGACCTCGCCACCATCGTCGACCGGGTGCAGGAGCAGAACCCGGACGAGATCCTATACGTCGTCGACCAGCGCCAGCATCTGCATTTCGAGCAGGTGTTCCGCGCCGCCATCCTGGCCGGGCTCAACGGCAAGGCGAAGATGGAGCATCTCGGCTTCGGCACCATGAACGGCAAGGACGGCAAGCCGTTCAAGACCCGCGAAGGCGGCGTCATGAAGCTGCAGGACCTCATCGCCATGATGACCAATGCGGCGATGGAGCGCTTGAACGAGCAGGGCATCGGCACCGACTATGACGAAGCGGAGCGGCGCGAGATCGCGCGCAAGGTCGGCCTGGCGGCGCTGAAATTCGCCGACCTCTCCAACCACCGCATCGCCAATTACGTCTTCGACCTCGACCGCTTCGTGCGCTTCGAGGGCAAGACCGGCCCCTATCTGCTCTACGCTGCCGTGCGCATCAAGTCGATCCTGCGCAAGGCCGAGGCGCAGGAGGATAGGCCCGGCAGCATCCTGCCGCCGGAGCCAGGCGAGCGCGACTTGATCCTGGCGCTGGGCGGCCTGCCTGACGCGGTGATGGACGCCTATCGCGAGCGCGCGCCCAACAAGATCGCCGACTACGCCTATGGCCTGGCGCAGACTTTCAGCACCTACTACAACCAGTTCCATATCCTGAGCGAGCCCGACAAGGCGCTGCTCCGCTCCCGCCTGGCGCTGTGCGCGCTGACCCTGCGCGCACTGGAGCTCTCGCTCTCACTGCTCGGCATTGAAGTCCCGGAGCGGATGTAGTGCATTCCCCTCCCCCGTTCCGGGGGAGGGAGAAGTGCTGCTATCGTGCGCTTCATGTTCGACCCCGATCCCGACCTCATCGCCGCCCTCCGCCGCGCCAGGCGCATCGTCGCCTCGACCGGCGCCGGCATCTCGGCCGAGAGCGGGCTTTCCACCTTCCGCGACGCGCAGACCGGGCTCTGGGCGAAATACAAGCCGGAGGATCTCGCCACCCCGCAGGCCTTCCAGCGCAACCCGCGCATGGTGTGGGAGTGGTACGAGTGGCGTCGCTCCATCGTCGCTACGGTGGAGCCCAACCCCGGCCACGCCGCCCTCGCGCGTATCGAAACCGCCAGACCGGATTTCCTGCTGGTGACCCAGAATGTCGACGGCCTCCACGCCAAGGCCGGCAGCCGCAACCTGGTCGAGCTGCACGGCAACATCCGGCGCTCGATCTGCTTCGATCAGCGGCACCCGGCGGAGAGTTGGACGCGAGGCGAGGACATCCCGCCCCACTGCGCGCAATGCGGCTCGCTGCTGCGTCCCGATGTGGTCTGGTTCGGCGAGACTTTGCCGCCGGATGCCTTGCGCCGCGCGCAACAGGCGGCGGCCGATTGCGACCTGTTCCTCAGCATCGGCACCTCGACCCTGGTCTATCCGGCAGCCGAGCTGCCCTACATCGCAGGCAGCAACGGCGCCACGGTGGTCGAGATCAATCCCGACGCAACGCCGCTCAGCCGCCTCGCGAACTTCGTGGTGCGCGAGAAGGCTGGGATTGCGCTGCCGGCGATCGCGGCGGCGATGCTGGGCAAGCCCTAGGACGGCAGCTGTCCGAGTCGTCGTGCCAGTTCCGGATGATCCGGCACGCGCAGCCTGAAGACACCTTCCAGCAGGTCGCAGATCTCCGTCGCATCCTTCAGCACGCGGCGCTCCGTTTCGCCGCCGGTGTGGTGCACGGCGAATTCCCGGTTGCGCAAGGCATAACGCCGGCCGGGCTCCGCCCGAGCCACCGCCAAGTTGAAGGTGAAATGCGAGCGTGGATGGGTCGAGACGAAGTGGTTCGCGAGCTCATAGTCGATGTCGTGCTGCGGCTGCAGGTCGAAGCGATAGAGCGGCCGCCAGGAATCGCCGATCCGCGCCTCCATGAGCCAGTCCCCGTCCTGACGGAGCAGCCGGAATAGTTCATGCGGGGTCGTCTGCTCGACCTCCGGCTCCAGCCGCAGCACACCGGTCAGCGTCTGGCCGCCAAAGCCCACGTCCACCACGCGATCCGCACCGTCGAGCTGGACCCGCAGCAGCATATGCGTGCGCGGCGTGATCGTGCCCGGCGGCTGGTTCCATAGGACCCGGGCGGCGAGCCCTTCCGCCACGAAGCCGATCGCGCGCAGGGCGTGGCCGAACAGCAGGTTCTGCTCGAAGCAGTAGCCGCCACGGCCACCCCGTATGATCTTGCGGTCAAGCGCCTCCGGCGACAGCTCGACGGGGATGCCCAACAGCGGATTCAGGTTCTCGAACGGAATTGCCGCCGTGTGCGCTCGGACAAGCCCTTCCAGGCAAGCCATCGTCGGCGCGACCTCGTCGTTCCATCCGATGCGCCGTAAATAGGCGGCCAGGTCGATCAGGGAATTTACCATGCGCCGTCGGTCAGTCTCTATGCGGCCTCCGCCATGATCCGCCGGTCATAGTAGTCCGCCAGGCCGTTCAGCGCACCGGCGCAGTCGCCATTGAACGACGCGCCGTGCATCAGGCCGAGCGTCTTCGGCTTCAGCGCCGCCAGCCTGCGGATGGTAGGCGCGGTCATGGGACCGATGCTGGTGGCGTGGAACATCTCCTCGGCCGCGATGGCCGGTCCGACGACGTCACCGTCGGTCAGCGCAGGGCCGCCGCCCAGATGCGTCAGCAGGTCGCCGCAGAGCAGCGTTCCGGTTGTCTCCTCGTACATCACGCCGGCTTCCCAGCAATGCGGCACGTGCGGCGTGTCGATGTAGCGCACGCGCCTGCCGCCAAGGTCGAGCGCTTCCCCGTCGGCCAGCGCCCGGGGCGCGCGATCGGCGAGGTCGTTCAGCGACACATCGCACGCGACCATGCCATGCGCCACCTGGGCCTGGGGCGCCGCCGCCAGCCACTGGTTCATGGCGCCGCACTCGTCCGCTTCGACGTGGCCGAAGCCGATCCAGCGCAAACGCTCCAGCGGCATGATCCTGGCGACCGCGCCGGAGACCAGCGGGAAGATCCCGCGCATGCCGCAGTGGAACAGCAGCGGCTCTTCGCCCTTGACCAGGAACTGGTTGAAGGTGAAGCCGGACGGCGGCATTTCCGCAATGAAGGTCGACAGGCGGAAGACGCCGCTGGCGATCTCGTCGATACGCGTTTCCATGTTGTTTCTCCCGGTTATTCCTTGCGCGTCACCCGCGCGTGGATGATGTCGGTGATAGCTTCCGCGGCCTGGTCCAGCGAAAGGCCGGCGCGCTGCAGGCCGCGATAGACCTCGATGTCGAGCAGCGCCGCGACGATGCGGATCAGGTCGCGGTCGACCTTGAAGGGCGCCAGCGCCGCGCGCGTGAGCTCGATCCGCTGCGCCTCCTCCTCGGCCACGAAGTGCCGGACGATCGGCACCCTATGCCGGTCCGGCCGCACCAGATCGAAGCCCACCGCGTCAAGGTGCTCGAACAAGGCGCGCGCCAGTCGGAACACCCGCTCCCGAAGGGTCTTGGCGTCCTCCAGGATCGCCTCGGTCGGCGTCGGATACATGGCCATCACCATCTGGCCGCAGGCCTGGACCGTCTGATCCAAGGTCGGGAAATGGTGATAGACGGTGCCGATACTGACCCCCGCCCGGTCCGCGATGTGCTTCATGGTGGTTGCCGCAATCCCCTGCTCGCCGTGCAGTTCGAAGGTCGCCTGCACGATGCGCCGGCGTGTCTCCTCAGCACTCTCTGCCCGCTGCTTCTGTTGATAAGTCCGTCTCGCCACGCGCGCGGCCGTTTTCGTTGATGAGATATTCATTGAATATTTTATCGATGAAAAAGTCAAGCATCCCAATCCATCATGGACACTCTGTCTTTCTTGACGTTTCGTCCATTTCGGTGCATGAGTCCGGCCATGACCGATCCCTTCGACCCCCATCGTCCCGTCGCCCAGGCCATTGCCGCCCTGCTGCACCCGCATGCGGAGGTGGTGATCCACGACCTTAAGACCGACCGCGTCGTCGACATCTGGAACGCCTTCTCGCACCGCAAGGCGGGCGACGAATCCCTGCTCGGCGACGATACCGAGCTGCAGCTCGACCGCGATGTCTTCGGCCCCTACGAGAAAGCCGCCCCCGACGGCGCGCGGCTCAAATCCATCACCGCCGCGCTCCGCGACGCCAGGGGCACGCGGATCGGCATCCTCTGCATCAATCTCGACGTCTCGCAATTCGACCAGGCGGCGAAGCTGCTCGCCGCCTTCACCAGCGTCGCCGAAAAGCGGCCGGAGGCGATGTTCCGCCAGGATTGGCGCGAGCAGATCAACCTGATGATCCGCGATTTCCTCGAGCGCCGGCGCAAGGCGCTGAAGGCGCTGGACCGCGAGGAACGCGTCGCGCTGGTGGCCGAGCTCGACGCCGCCGGATTGTTCGAGGCGCGCAATGCGGCGCCCCATGTCGCCGCCGCCATGGAGATTTCCCGCGCCACCGTCTACGCGCTGCTCAACGCCGCGCGCGCCAACCAGAAGAAGGCCGCCGAATGACACTGCTTCCGGATTTCAAGCTCGAAGTCTATCTCGGCAAATGGGAGTTTGCCGCCAAGTGGCACATGACGCCCTCGGACGCGCAGACCCTCAGCATCAAGGAGCTGCTGGCGCTCGCCGATGCGGAAGATCGCGCCGCCTGGGACGACCTGCCGCTTTCCTATATCGAGACCTGGGGCACGCCGAAGCTGCGCCGCGCCATCGCCGCGACCTATGACGGCGCGAAGCCAGAGGACGTGCTGGCCTTCGCCGGCGCCGAGGAAGGGCTCTATTGCGCCATGCACGCGCTGCTCGGCAAGGACGACCATGCGCTGATCGTGACGCCGAACTATCAATCCGCGGAACAGGTGCCGCTATCGCTCTGCGCGGTCGAAGGCGTGGCATTGCGCGAGGACCGCAACTGGGATCTCGATCTCGACGAGCTCAAGGCAAGAATTCGGCCAAACACCAGGCTCATCTCCATCAACTTCCCGCACAACCCGACCGGCAAGATCATCGACCGCGCGACCTTCGACGCGCTGGTGGCACTCTGCCGCAAGCATGGCATCTGGCTGTTCTCCGACGAGGTCTATCGCGGGCTGGAGATCGATCCGGCCAAGCGCCTGCCCGCCGCGGTAGAAGCCTATGAGCGCGGCCTGTCGCTGGGCGTGATGTCGAAGGCCTATGGTCTTCCGGGCCTGCGCGTGGGCTGGATCGCCAGCAAGGATCACGCACTGCTGGAGCGGATGGAACGCATCAAGCACTACCTCTCCATTTGCAATGCCGGGCCGAGCGAGCATCTGGCGGTGATCGCGCTGAAGGCGCGCGACAAGGTGATCGGCCGCAACGTCGCCTTGCTCAAGGACAATCTGCAGGCGGTCGAGCGCTTCTTCGCCGATTATCCCGGCCGCTTCCAATGGTACCGGCCCGATGGCGGCTGTGTCGCCTTCCCGCGCTATCTGGGAAGCGATGGCGTCGAGAGCTTCTGCCACCGCCTGGCGGAAGAGGCCGGCATCGTCCTGCTCCCCGCCTCGATCTACACATCCAGCCTCAACCCTGTGGCGGCCGACCGCTTCCGCATCGGCTTCGGCCGCAGCTACACCAAGCAGGGCCTGGACGAGATGCG
>JAEUKU010000081.1 GCA_016794075.1 Rhodospirillaceae bacterium | reverse complement strand
GACCGGATCGTCGAGCGCACGCTGGAGACTGATTTCGCCAGCCGCTTCGGCGGCGACTTCAGGCTCTACGTCTATACCAACCGCGTGGCGCATGCGGAGCACGTCGCCCTGGTGAAAGGCGACCTGCACGGCGACGAGCCGGTCCTGGTGCGCATGCATGCGATGAACGTGCTGGACGACGTGCTGGGCGACGCGAAATCCGGCCGCGGCGAGGAGCTGCATGCCGCGATGAACGAGATCGGCCGTGCCGGGCGCGGCGTCATCGTGCTCATCCGCGAGCCACTGCCGACCAGCCTCAGCGATTCCGTGCAGCGCCGGATGAATGCCGGCGCACCGGCTAAGAGCGGCGGCCCCACGGAGCTGCGCGATTACGGCGTCGGTGCGCAGATCCTGCTCGATCTCGGCGTCCGCCGCATGATCCTGCTCACCAACCGCAAGAAGATCATCATCGGCCTGGACGGCTACGGCCTGGCGATCGACGGCCAGCGGCCGATCCCGCTCGATGGCGTATGAGAGTGAAAGAATGAGTGACGCACCGCATATCCTGATCGTCGAGGCCCGCTTCTATGACGATCTGCTCGACGCCATGCTGGACGGCGCCAAGCGCGCCCTGCAGAAGGCTGGGGCAAGCTTCGAGGTCGTCACCGTCCCTGGTGCGCTGGAGATTCCCGGCGCGATCAAGTTCGCCCATCTGGGCGCGGCGAAGGCGGGCGGTCGCAAGTATGACGGCTATGTCGCGATCGGTTGCGTCATTCGCGGCGAGACCACGCATTACGACACCGTGTGCCAGGAGAGTGCGCGCGGCCTGATGGACCTCGCCATCCAGCACGATCTCGCCATCGGCAACGGCATCATCACGGTGGAG
Source organism: Rhodospirillaceae bacterium (assembly GCA_016794075.1). GTDB lineage: Bacteria > Pseudomonadota > Alphaproteobacteria > Dongiales > Dongiaceae > Dongia_A. The sequence continues at coordinate 11,464 of JAEUKU010000081.1, read as the reverse complement.
AACGAGGAACAGGCCTGGGCCCGCGCCAAGCCCGACCAGCTCGACAAGGGCGGCGGCGCGGCGATCGCCTGCCTGACCATGGTCGGCCTCAAGCGCCGCTGGGGTATCGCGTGATGGCGGGCAAGCCACCGGAGGAGGATCGCGCCGAACGCGGCAAGCGGATGGCGCTGACCCGCAGCAATGCGCGCCTGGCCGCGGTGCAGGCACTCTATCAGTGGGAGGCGACCGGCATCGCCCCGGCGCGGGTGATCAAGGAATTCGCCGAGCATCGGCTGGGCGAAGTGGTCGACGACGTCGCGCTGCCGCCGGCCGATCTCAAGCTGTTCACCCTCGTCGTCACGGGGGCCGCGGCTAACGCCGCCGAGCTGGACGATATGATCGCGGCGGTGCTGACCGAGGATTGGACGACCGAGCGGCTCGAGGCCACGTTGCGCGCCATCCTGCGCTGCGGCGCGTTCGAGCTGGCGCATCGCGAAGACGTGCCGCCGCGCGTGGTCATCGCCGAATATGTCGGCGTCTGCGACGCCTTCTTCGGCGCCAAGGAGACCGGCCTGGTCAACGGCGTCCTCGACCAGCTGGCGCGACAGCTGCGGCCGGACGAGATGGGCGGCGCCAAACCGGGAGAGGGCGGTGGCCGCGCTCCCCGGTGAGTTCGAGCTGATCCGACGTTACTTCGCGCCGCTGGCGGCGCAGGCTCCCGGCGCGCTGGCCTTGCAGGACGATGTCTGCACGATTGCCCCATCGCCGGGCCACGATCTGGTGCTGACCGTCGATGCGCTGACCGCGGGCGTGCATTTCCTACGCAACGATCCCCCCGACCTAATCGCCCGCAAGATGCTGCGGGTCAATCTCTCCGATCTCGCCGGCAAGGGCGCGACGCCGCTCGGCTATCTGATGACCACCGCCTTCGACCCCGCGACCGACGAGGTCTGGGTCGCGCGCTTCGTCGAGGGCCTGGCGCTGGACCAGGCGGAATTCGGCCTCGCGCTGCTGGGCGGCGACACTACCGCGACGCCCGGCCCCATGGCGCTCACCGCGACCCTGATCGGCACGGTGCCGCGCGGTCGCGGCCTGCGCCGCAACGGCGCGCGGCCCGGCGACCGCATCCTGGTCACCGGCACCATCGGCGACGGCTATTTCGGCCTCGCCGCCAGCCGCAACGAGCTCAACAACCTGTCCCACGCGGAGCTCGATTACCTGGCCGGCCGCTACCGGCTGCCACAGCCGCGCGTCGCCTTCGGCGCGGCCCTGGTGGCGCGGGGACTGGGCCGGGCCGGCATGGACGTCTCGGACGGCCTGGCGGCCGATCTGGCGCATATGTGCGAGGCGTCGGGCTGCGGGGCGCGGGTGGCGACGCCGCGGGTCCCGCTCTCCGGCGCCGTTGCCGCCTTGCTGGCCGACGAGCCCGATCTGCTGCCGGCCGCCATCGCCGGCGGCGACGATTACGAGGTTCTCCTGGCGGCCGCCCCGGACCAGGTGCCGGCGATCCTGGAGACGGCCCGGGAAACCGCCACGCCGATCGCCGAAATCGGCGTCTTTACAACGGGTCAGGACCTTCTGTTCCTGGATGCCGACAACCGGCCCGTGGCCCTGCCCAAAGCTGGATTCACCCACTTTTAACCATTCCGGCGCATTCATTTCCTAACCTTTGCGCCGGCCGCGGCCGGGCGAGCGGGCGGCCGCGGTGAGTCCGCCCCCAATGATGCGATGAAGAAGCTGCTGATCGTCTTCGTTCTTCTGCTCCTGCTGGGCGGTGGCGCCGCCGCCGCCGGCTGGTGGTTCTATTTCCGCACCCCCGAAGACCTACCGGACGCACCACCGCCGCTGCAGATCAGCCAGACCGAGCTGGATTCCATCCCGGTCACCGTGCTGCGCAACGGCAAGGCCGCCTATCTGTTCAACTTCCGCATCGTGCTGATGTTCGACGACCCGCTGAAGAAGGAGATGGTCGACGGCCGCCTGCCCGAAGTCTATGACGCCGTCGCCAGCGAGCTGCACCAGCTGATGTCGCGCAAGCAGCTGGAGCAGGGCGGCTTCGAGGAGGCGCTGATCCGCCAGCGCCTGGAGAAGGTGGTGAAGAAGCGGATCGGCGACGAGAATATCTACCGCGTGTCGATCCGCGCCATGGAGCGCTTCGACCTCAAGTAGTTGCGTGCCTCCGCGCCTTGACGCAAGGTGCGCGCGCATGCCTCGATTCTCCCAGCAGCACCGCACCGTCTTCATCCTCGCCGTGGCCCAGGCCCTGGCGAATTCCTGCATGTCGGTCTTCGCCACCATCTCGGCCCTGACCGGCAAGATGCTGGCCGAGGATCCGCGCCTGGCAACGGTGCCGCTCGGCCTGCAATTCATCCTGACCATGGCGGCGACGATACCGGCCTCGCAACTGATGAGAAAACTCGGGCGGCGCGACGCCTTCTTCGTCGGCGCCGCGATCGGCGGGCTCGGCGGCGGAACCGCCATGGTGGCGACATATCTCGGCAGCTTCGCGCTGTTCTGCGTCGGCAACGCCATCATGGGTGCCTCCAACGCCTTCGCCCTGCATCTGCGCTTCGCCGCCGCGGAAGCAGCCGATGACAATTTCCGCCCGAAGGCGATCTCATTGGTGCTGGCCGGCGGCATCGTCGCCGCGATCGTGGGGCCGGGCATGGCGCGCTACGGCACCGACCTTTTCGCGCCGTACACGTTTTTGGGCGCCTATCTGTTCGTCGCGCTGTTCTCGCTGGCGATGATCCCGGTGCTGTGGCCGATCCATGCGCCGCCGCCGAGCGCGGCGGAGATCGGCGGCCCGCAACGGCCGATGCTGGAGATCGCGCGCCAGCCGCACTTCATCGCCGCCCTGGTGGCCGCCACTTTCGGCTATGGCACGATGTCCTTCGTGATGACGGCGACGCCGCTCGCCATGCTGGTCTGCGGCTTCGCCGTCGGCGACGTCGCCCATGTCATCTCGTGGCATATCCTCGGCATGTTCGCCCCGTCCTTCGTGACCGGACACATCATCCGCAAGATCGGCGAGCGCAGCGTGCTGCTGCTCGGCGTCGCCTGCTATCTGGTGACCTTCGCGGCCGGCATCGCCGGGATCGACATCGTGAATTTCTGGCTGGCGCTGCTGCTGCTCGGCCTGGGCTGGAACTTCCTCTATGTCGGCGGCACCAGCCTGCTGACCAAGTGCTATGCGCCGAGCGAACGGGCCAAGGTGCAGGGCTTCAACGACTTCCTCACCTTCTCCGGGGTGGCGGCCTGCTCGCTGGTCGCCGGGGCCATCGAGCAGACCCTCGGCTGGGACTTCGTGCTGTGGGGCTCGCTGGCGCCGACATTGATCATCCTGGCCGCCGTCATCTGGGGGGCGCCCCGGCAACGGCGCGTGGGAGTCGCGGCTTAGCCGACAGCCGCCGCCTTCACCGCCCAGGCGCGGGCGGGGAGCCGGATGGCGCCGTCGGTTCCAAGATCTCGGGCGAGTCGCGCTTTCAGGATCGCGCGCCGTTCCTCGGGCAGATTCATGCAGAACGCTGGGGCTGGACCAGTTCCCAGCGTGAACGGATGCCAGAAGGCTTCGAAACTGGGGAACTCGGTCAGGACCTCAACCTGCGTGCAGACGGCGGCGCCCAAACCGGAGGCGTGGCAGAGGTCAAGCAATCCATCCCGCGTGCAGAAGGGAAAGCGCTGTGCCTCCGCTGCTTCCGCGATGCCGATGGCGGCGGCCGCTTTCCAGAACGCGTCAATGAACCCCATACCGCCGTTCGGATAGTCCCAGACGTAGAAACCGACGAGGCCGCCCGGCCGGAGGACCCGCTGCATCTCGCGCAAGGCACGCTCCCGATCGGGCACAAAATTGAGGACCAGGCCGGAGGCGACGACATCCAGACTGGCGCTGTCAATGGGGAGGGCCTCCGCGCTGCCGCGCTCGAATCGGACCCGCGGATCGCGCAACGTGGTGCGCACGTGAGCGAGGAAGCCTTCGGAAGGCTCGACGCAGAGGAGGGAGGCCGGGTCCGCCTCCGTCAAAATAGTCCGGCTCAGCGCGCCGGTGCCGCAACCGACCTCGAGCCAAGATGCTCCGCGGGGCGGCCCGAGCCAGGCCAGGAAGCGCGCGGCAACCAGCCGGCTCCAGCGCCCCATGTAGAGGTCGTAGCTTTCGCCCGAGTTCCAAGCGGCGGCGCCGGCCGGATTGTCCATTGCAGTGCTCGCAGGCGGTTCGCGAACCGATTATGCGTGACGGCGGCAGGAACGCCAGCCCACGCATGGCCAAAGCCGCCATTGCACGCTGGTAGCCTTTTCCCTATGCTGCGCGCCCGAAAGCCGGCCGGTTTCGGGGATTTCCTTTACGTTTCATGACCTTGCAGGCTGGCAAACCGACTCAATCGACGGGGATGACCTAGAAAATGGACCAGACCTTATTCTACTGGCTCGTGATCATCAGCGGCGTCATCGCGCTGCTGTACGGAGCCTGGGCGACCAAATCCGTGCTGGCCAACTCGGCCGGCAACGAGCGCATGCAGGAGATCGCCGCCGCCATTCAGGAAGGTGCCAAGGCCTATCTGAACAAGCAGTACACCATGATCGCCATCGTCGGCATCGTGGTCGCGGTGATCCTGTTCTTCGCCCTGTCCAAGCTCTCTGCCCTCGGCTTCGTGATCGGCGCCATCCTCTCCGGCGTCACCGGCTATATCGGCATGAACGTGTCGGTCCGCGCCAACGTGCGCACGGCCGAAGCAGCGCGGCACGGCATGGACAAGTCGCTGGCAATTGCCGCCAAGTCCGGCGCCATCACCGGCCTGCTGGTGGTCGGCCTCGGCCTGCTCGGCGTGGTCGGCTACTACCTGTTCCTGCGCAGCGCAGGCGTCGAGATGCGCGCCATGCTGGAAGCCCTGGTCGGCCTTTCCTTCGGTGCCTCGCTGATCTCCATCTTCGCCCGCCTCGGCGGCGGCATCTTCACCAAGGGCGCCGATGTCGGCGCCGACCTGGTGGGCAAGGTCGAAGCCGGCATCCCGGAAGATGATCCGCGCAACCCGGCGGTGATCGCCGATAACGTGGGCGATAATGTCGGCGACTGCGCCGGCATGGCCGCCGATTTGTTCGAGACCTTCGCCGTCACCGTGGTGGCGACCATGCTCCTGGGCTCGATCTTCTTCGCTGACGTGCTGCAGCAGGAGCAGCTGATGCTCTATCCGCTGCTGCTCTGCGGGGTCGGCGTGGTGGCCTCGGTCCTCGGCATGTTCTTCGTGCGCCTCGGCGCCAGCCAGAACATCATGGGCGCGCTCTACAAGGGCCTGATCGCCACCGGCGTGTTCTCGATTGCCGGCACCGCCGTCATCACCCACTGGTTCATCGGGTTCGACGCCGTGTTCACCGGCAGCAATGTGACCTTGACCGGCGGCAGCCTGTTCTGGTGCTCGGTGCTCGGCCTCGCCGTCACCGGCCTGCTGGTGTGGATCACCGAATACTACACGTCCACCGCCTATCGCCCGGTGAAGAGCGTGGCCCAGGCCTCGACCACCGGCCACGGCACCAACATCATCCAGGGCCTCGCGGTCTCGATGGAAGCGACCGCGCTGCCGGTGGTGGTGATCTGCGTCGCCATCATCGCGGCCTACACCCTGGCCGGCCTCTACGGCATCGCCATCGCGGCCACCAGCATGTTGTCGCTGGCCGGCATCATCGTGGCGCTCGATGCTTACGGCCCGGTGACCGACAATGCCGGCGGCATTGCCGAGATGTCGGGCCTGCCCAAGGACGTCCGCAAGGTGACCGACGCGCTCGACGCCGTCGGCAACACCACCAAGGCGGTGACCAAGGGCTATGCCATCGGCTCGGCGGCGCTCGCCGCGCTGGTGCTGTTCGCGGCCTATACCGAGGATTTGAAGCACTACTTCCCGGACCTTAGCGGCAGCATCTCGTTCCAGCTGAACAACCCGTATGTCGTCGTCGGCCTGTTCATCGGCGGCGCCTTGCCGTTCCTGTTCGGCGCCTTGGGCATGATGGCGGTCGGCCGCGCGGCCGGCGCCGTGGTGATCGAGGTCCGTCGCCAGTTCAAGGAGATCAAGGGCATCATGGAAGGCACCGCCAAGCCGGAATACGGCCGCGCTGTCGCCATGCTGACCACCGCCGCGATCAAGGAGATGATCCTGCCGTCGCTGCTGCCGATCCTGGCGCCGGTCCTGCTCTACGTCGTCGTCGCGCTCGCCGCCGGCCAGGCGGAAGCCTTCACGGCGCTGGGCGCGATGCTGCTCGGCACCATCGTCACCGGCCTGTTCGTCGCCATCCAGATGACGTCGGGCGGCGGCGCCTGGGACAACGCCAAGAAGCTGATCGAGGAAGGCCATCACGGCGGCAAGGGTTCCGAGGCCCACAAGGCCGCGGTGACCGGCGATACCGTCGGCGATCCCTACAAGGACACCGCCGGCCCGGCGGTCAACCCGATGATCAAGATCACCAACATCGTCGCGTTGCTGCTGCTGGCGGCGCTCGCGGCGTAAGCGTCCGTCGACGCTGACACAAAACCCCCGGCCCAACGGCCGGGGGTTTTTTTGTTCCTGCGCGGTTCCGGCGCCGGCTCTAGTTGGCGTCGTCGCCTTCGGGATTGAAGCGGCCGAGATTGCCGAAGAGCTGCTGGATCACCGTCAGGTCCTTGCCTTCGGTCGGCGTCACGCGATCGACATAGGCGATGGTGCGGCCGTCTTCCTGGCCATAGAGGCGCATGCTGTCGACGATCCCGTCCGCGTCGAAGGTCACCGCCAGAACCTGCTGGTCGGTCACCTGCGGATCGAGGAAGCCGATCGTCTCGGTGCGCTTGGAGATGTAGTACCAAGTCCGGTCGTCGAAGGTCGAGATGGTCGACGGCGTGCCGATCAGCTCAGCCACCCGGATCTTGTCATCGACGCCGGGATTGATCTGGACCACCTGGTCCTCGTCGGGCTTGTTGCCGCGCTGGTCGATGCGCGGGGTGCAGGCCGCGGTGCCGCCGAGAAGGCCGAGCGCGAGGGTCGCGCTGAGCAGCCGGTGCAGCCGCTGACGTCGGATGGAAAGCTTCGCCATCGAAACGCGCCCCCAGGAACGCAAGAGATTTGGCGGCCGTCCGGCAGTGCCGCTGCAGCAGCGCATCGCCCGGCCCTTGATCTGGCCGCCCGCTGGCATTATGCCCCAGGAAACGTCGGCCCGTCGCGCCGGACCATGGCACTCCGGTCCGCAATCTGTCAAGCCGATCGAGATCAGTCGAGGCACGATAGCGTGTTGTTTCTAAAGAGATTATTCAGCGCGGCGCCAATGCGGGACGAGGCCGGCCGGCTGTACCGGGCCGTCGCCGCGCAGGCGCGCCTGGCGGACTTCTATGCGCACCTCGGGGTCCCGGATTCGGTTGATGGCCGCTTCGAGATGCTCTGCGCCCATGCCCATGCGCTGTTTCACCGGCTGCGCGGCCAGGGCGCGGCGGCGGAGCAGCTGGCCCAGGCGCTCTATGACGCCATGTTCGTCGATCTCGATGGGGCGCTGCGCGAGCTGGGCGCGGCCGATCTCGGCGTCGGCCGGCGGATCAAGGTCATGACCGAGGCGCTGAAGGGCCGCATCGATGTCTATGACCGCGCCCTGGAATCGATCGAGACCGCGGGCGAGGAGCCGCTGCGCGCCGCGGTCGCGCGCAATGTCTACGGCACGGTCACGCCGCAGCCGGGGCAGGTCGCGGCGATGGCAACCTATCTGCGCAGCTTGCGGGCAAACCTGGCCAAGGCCGATCTGGCGGAGTTGATCGCCGGCGAGGTGCGTTTTCCGCCGCCGCCGCGGGTGACGCCCGTGCAGGAGGAGAAGCCCGATGCAGCCCGCTGAGCCGGTCGAGTTCTCCCGCCCGGTGGCGGTCGATCGCATCGCGTCGGCGCCGTCGCGGGTCGAGATCGCCGCCGAGCCGGCGGAGCTTGCGGCGTTGGCGGCGCGCTTCGGCCTGCTCAGCCTGGACCGGTTCACCGCCAGTTTCACCCTGCGCCGCCTGCGCAAGGATCTGATCCGGGTGCGGGGACAGCTGGCGGCGAGCCTGGTCCAGGCCTGCGTCGTGACCCTCGATCCGGTGCCGGCGGAAATCGCCGAGGCCTTCGAGGTCGATTTCCTCGAAGGCCATCACCGCGACGAAGCGGAACTGGACCTGGACCTCGAGGCGGCGGACGCCCCGGAACCCTTGGACGGCCCGGAGATCGACCTGGGCGAGGTGGCCGCGGAGCAGCTCGGCCTGGCCATCGATCCCTATCCGCGCCGACCGGGGGCGGAAATCCCGGCCGAATGGGTCGCCGAGCCGGCCCCCGAGCCCACCCCGGCGGAAAAGGTTAAGCCTTTTGCCGGATTGGACAAATTACGGAAGGGTGGGGATGGGAGTTGAGGCCGCCCTGGCACCCCTGGCCTGACACGCGGCTTGCGCTGGAGGGCGATTTTGGCTAATAACCCGCCAATCCTTGGCAGCGCTTGGCTGCCTTTATTTTTGCAGTGAGATCGGACCATGGCAGTTCCCAAAAAGAAGGTATCCAGCTCGCGCCAGGGCATGCGCCGCGCCCACCACGCGCTGAAGGTGCAGAAGTCGGGTGAATGCCCGAATTGCGGCGAGTTGAAGCGCCCGCATCACGTGTGCGGTGCCTGCGGCCACTATGACGGCCGGGAAGTCGCGGCGACCAGCGCCTCCTAAGCGCGCGGCCACCGACTTTGCTCGGTAGCCGGGAAGGAGATGGGGTGTGAGCGCCAGCCTGGCTATCTCTCTTGACGCGATGGGCGGAGACAACGCCCCGGAGATGGTCATCCGGGGCGCCGACATCGCGCGCCAGCGCTTTCCCGAAGTTCATTTTCTATTCTTCGGCGACGAGACCCGCATCGCGCCGATGATCGACAAGTTGCCGGCGCTGAAGGCCGTCAGCACCATCCGCCACGCCGAGACCGAGGTGAAGATGGACGACAAACCGAGCCAGGCGCTGCGCGCCGGCCGCGGCTCGTCCATGCGCCTCGCCATCGACGCGGTGCAGAAGGGAGAGGCGGCGGCGATCGTTTCCGCCGGCAATACCGGCGCGCTGATGGCCATGGCGAAATTCGTGCTGAAGACATTGCCCGGAATCGACCGGCCGGCCATCGCCTCGTTCTTTCCCACGATCCGCTCAGAGAGCGTGATGCTCGACCTCGGCGCCAACGTGCAATGCGACGCCAGCAACCTGGTGCAGTTCGCGGTGATGGGCAACGTGTTCGCCCGCACCGTGCTGGGTGTGCGCGAACCGACCACCGGCCTGCTCAATGTCGGCATCGAGGAGCAGAAGGGCCACGAGGAGGTGCGCGTCGCCGCGCAGATCCTGCGGGAGGCGCAATTGCCCGGCACCTTCCACGGCTTCATCGAGGGCGACGATATCGCCCGCGGCACCGTCGACGTGGTGGTGACCGACGGCTTCACCGGCAACATCGCGCTGAAGACCATCGAGGGCACGGTGAAGCTCTACGGCACCTTCCTGCGCCAGAGCTTCAAGAGCTCGTGGCTGGCCGGCCTCGGCTACCTCCTGGCGCGGCCGGCCTTGAACGCTTTGCGTGCGCGCGTCGATCCCAGGCGCTATAACGGTGCCATCTTCATGGGGCTCAACGGGATCTGCGTGAAGAGCCACGGCGGCACGGATGCGTTCGGCTTCGCCAACGCCATCGGTGTCGCGGTGGACATGGTCGCCAACGGGGCGATCGAGAAGATGAAACAGGATTTCGCGCAGGTGATGGCGACGCCCGGCGCATCGGAAATCGCGGCGTCGCTATAGGGTCAGCCATCAATGGTCACACGGTCTCGAGTCCTGAGCGCGGGGTCCTATCTGCCCGCCCGCATCGTCACCAATGACGAGCTCGCCAAGACCCTCGACACCAGCGACGAATGGATCCGCCAGCGCACCGGCATCCGCCAGCGCCACATCGCCGCCGAGGGCGAGCTGACCTCCGATCTGGCGCTCGCCGCCGCCAACCAGGCGCTGGCCAATGCCGGCCTCAAGGGCGCCGATATCGACTGCATCATCCTCGGCACCTGCACCCCGGACCATACCTTCCCGGCGACCGCGACCAAGCTCCAGCACCGACTGGGCGCCAAGGGCTTCGCCATGGACGTGCAGGCGGTCTGCTCGGGCTTCGTCTTTGCCCTGGCGACGGCGGACAATTTCATCCGCCTGGGCCAGGTGAAACGGGCCCTGGTGATCGGCGCCGAGACCTTCTCCCGCATCCTCGACTGGACCGACCGCAACACCTGCGTGCTGTTCGGCGACGGCGCCGGCGCGGTCATATTGGAGGCGGGCGAGGGCAAGGGCGACAAGTTCGACCAGGGCATCCTGTCGACGCATTTGTTCTCCGACGGCGCCCATTACGAGCGGCTCTATGTCGACGGCGGTCCCTCGGCGACGCAGACCACCGGACACGTGAAGATGGACGGCCGCGAGGTCTTCCGCCACGCCGTGGTCAACCTCGCCGCCGCGATCGACGTGGCGCTGCACGCCAACCACATCGGCGCCGACGAGGTCGACTGGCTGGTGCCGCACCAGGCGAACCGCCGCATCATCGACAGCATGGGCCATCGCCTGAAGCTGACCGAGGATCGCGCGGTCATCACCGTCGACCGCCATGCCAACACCTCGGCCGCATCGATCCCGCTGGCGCTGGCCGAAGCGGTGAATGACGGGCGCATCCAGCGCGGCCATCTGGTGCTGATGGAGGCGATGGGCGGCGGCTTCACCTGGGGCTCCGCATTGGTGCGGTGGTAAGGCGTTTACCATAGGACTCGGCGCGCCCACCGGCCCGCGTCTTAAGATCGTTCCTTAATTGACTGATTTAGCGTGACTCGTTAGGGTTGTTTCGAACCTGTCACGAAAGACTCGCGGCCGCGCAGCGCGATGGCGTGGTGAAGCACCAGGGGGACGAGGCGCATGACCGGAAAAACGATCACCCGCGCGGATCTCAGCGAATCGGTCTACCAGGAAGTCGGTTTGTCGCGGAACGAATCGGCCGAGCTGGTCGACACCGTGCTCGAGGAGATTTCCGCCGCGCTGACCCGCGGCGAGAGCGTCAAGATTTCCTCCTTCGGCTCGTTCCTGGTCCGCATGAAGGGCGAGCGAATCGGCCGCAATCCGAAGACGGGCGAAGAGGTGCCGATCAAGCCGCGCCGCGTGCTCGTCTTCCGCGCCTCGCACGTCCTCAAGGACCGCGTGAACAAGGGCAGCGCATCATGAGTGGTGCGAAGCAAGTCATCCAGAACGAGGCCGAGGCCGCCCCCCAGGCAACCGCGCGCGCGCGCCGGGTCGAGAAATCGGCCGACGCCTTCCGCACCATTTCCGAGGTCGCCGACGAGCTCGAGGTGCCGCAGCACGTCCTGCGCTTCTGGGAGACCAAGTTCGCCCAGATCCGCCCCCTGAAGCGGGGCGGCGGCCGGCGCTATTACCGGCCGGAGGATATCGACCTGCTGCGGGCCATCCGCGGCCTGCTCTACGACAAG
>JAEUKU010000070.1 GCA_016794075.1 Rhodospirillaceae bacterium | reverse complement strand
CGAAGACCCGACAAATGTCTGGCGCGTAGACGTCGATCGAGACGTCAAGGCGGAGGTCAAGGACGGCGCGCCGGCCGATCTCATCATGACGCAGGAACTGCATGACGAGATGATGGCCGAGGAGAGCAAGGACAAGAAGCTCTACACCGTCGAGGAAACAGTCGTCGCGCGCCTGCTGGACGGCAATGGGCGCGTGCTGGCCGAGGCGAGCGGCATCGTCAACTGGTATGACCTGCTCATCGACCCGGCGACGTTGCGCGAGGAGGAGGAAGAGCCGGAGCAGCCCGAGCAGGTCGAGGAACAGCCGCAGCCGACGCCGGACCTCGACGGCATCCTGGCGCAGATGCGGGCGGCGGAGGCCGAGGCGCGGGCGGCGGGACAAGCGGCCCAGGCGGCCTGCAACGAGGCGCAGCGCCTGACGGGCGACGCCATCGCCCAGGTCAGCCAGGTGGAGGGCGCGCTGCTGGCCGCCGCCGCCGAAGTCGAGACCTGGGAGCAGGCCCTGGCACAGCTGAACGCGGCGAGCGCGCAGGCCGAGCAATTCGCCTGGGACGCCCAGCAGGCGGCCACCGAAGCGCGGCGCGGCCAGACCACGGCCGACCAGATCGCCAGCGCCGCCTGCAACCGGCTGGCGGAGATGCAGGCCAGCCGGTCAACGGAGGAACGACGGGCGATCCTGGCTGACATCGCCGCGGCGGTGCGCACCTGCCAGTCCATTGCCAGCACCGTGCGGCAGCATGCCCAGAACGCCGCCGGCGCCGCTTCGGCCTGCGCGGCGCTGGAGGCAGCGCTGCCCTCGCTGATGCCGCCGGGCCCGCCACCGGTCGAGGCCAGCCGTCAGATGGAGGCGATGAGCCGCGACCTGCGCGGCCAGGTCGACATGATCCGGGCGATCGTCGAGGCGGCGCGCGGGCGGATCCAGGTGATCGCCGGGGCCGAAGGCAGGGCGGTCGACCTGGCCGGTTCCGCGCGCACGTTGGTGGCCGGCATCGACTTGACTCCGGAGCTCGGGTCGAAGTTGAGCGAAATGGATGCGATCGTGAGCGCCATCCAGGCCATCCGCGCGGCGGTGGAGAATTGCCCGGATGAGGTCACGGCCGGCATGGCGGACCTGGAGGCGCGGCAGGCGAACCTGGCCGCCGCCGCGGAGGATCTCGCCGCGCGCGCCAACCAGGTTTCCAGCACGGCGGAGTCCGGCGTCGATCAGGCGCAGATCGCCGATGCCTTGCAGCGCACGCGCAACTTCGCCGAGATGGCCGGCTGGTCGGCGGATGGCATGGAAGAGATCCTCATCGCCGTCGCCTCCTGCCAGGCGATGGCCGAGCGCCTGGCGAACGAGCGGATTGAGGATCTGGAGCGCCAGCGGGCGGAGGATTACTGCGGCAGCATCCCGGGCATGATGGTGGTGCCGAATCCCTATGGCCCTGGCTATGCCTGCCAGTGCGCCGACCCAAACACCGAGTTCAGCGAGCTCGAGGGTCGTTGCGTCCCGCGCAGCTACGTCCAGCCGGGACCTGGGATCCCGCCGACGCAGCCGCCGGTGAGCGGGCAGCCCCCGCCCAGCACGTCACCCGGTGGCGGCGGTTGCGGTGGAGACGGCTCTTCCATCACGCTGCTCTGCCAGGAGGCCCCGCCGTCGAACTGACGGTGGGCGATCAGCCGATGTTGCAGCGCATGGACGCAACAGGTACCGGAACGGAGCGGCGACGGAGGCGGCCCGGAATCATGCGCTCGATCGCGGCGCTTACGTTCGGCTGGGCTTTGCTGGCCCTGCCGACGAGCATGGTCGATCCCTCGCCGGCGGAAATTCATCGCATCGCCTGGGAATACCAGAATGCCGCCAACGGCAAGGCGCGCGACTACGCGCGCGCGCGGGCATTGTATGAGCGGGCCGCCGCTGCCGGCTACGCTTGGTCCTATTATGGGTTGGCAACCATCTACAGCCGCGGTCAGGGCGTTAATGTGGATTTCGCGGCGGCGCGCGGGTTCTATCTGCAGGCGGCCGCGGGCGGGATCGATCGCGCCTTCTTCAATCTGGGCGTCATCTATCACAAAGGGCTGGGTGTCGCGCGCGACGATCGGCGTGCGCTGGACTATTTCAAGCAGGCGGCGGCGATGGGCCTCGATCATGCGTGCTTCAGCCTCGGCGTCTTCTATGAGAAGGGTTATGCCGTGCCGGCATCGCCCGCCCTGGCATTCGTCTGGTACAGCAGGGCGGCGCGCAGCGGCCTGCCGCAGGCGATGGCGAAACTCAACAGGTTCAGGCTGGACCGGTGCGAGCGCGCTTTGGTGATCGGACAACGACAATGAGAGGTTCGATGGTTCCCGGTGGATTGCTGCGGCGCCTTGCCGATGCCTGTGTCACGATCCTGTGCATAGCGGTGCTGTCGGTCTCGGCGGCCCGCGGGGCGGAGACGACCGGGACGATCACGGAGATCTCCGGCGAGACGATCCATGTTCAACTGCC
>JAEUKU010000051.1 GCA_016794075.1 Rhodospirillaceae bacterium | reverse complement strand
CGGTGCGGAAGGATCGGCACTGCCCACCATCGAGGTGGCCCTGGACGCCGGCGCCGCCGCGCTCTGCGCCGAGGCGGTCGGCGCGATGTGGACGCTGCACGACCTGACGCTGGACTACCTCAAGGTGCGCAAGCAGTTCGGCGCCACGCTCGGCAGCTTCCAGGCGCTGCAGCACCGTATGGTCGACATCTATATGAAGTGCCAGCTGGCGCAGTCCGCGACGATGGCGGCCGTCGCGGCGCTTGATTCCGGCGATGCGCGCATGCGCGGCCGCGCGGTCTCGGCGGCCAAGGCCCTGGTGGGCCGCACCGCCCGCCAGGTCGGCGAGGACGCGGTGCAGCTGCATGGCGGCATCGCCATGACGGACGAATACGCCGCCGGCCACTACTTCAAGCGCCTGGCGATGATCCGCCTGACTTTCGGCGACGAGGAATTCCACCTCGATCGCTATCGCAGCCTCGAGGAATCGCCGCGCTAGACGAAGCCGTTCAGGCGCCCCAGCGCAAGGCGGCGGTGTGCAGCGGGGCGTCCCACAGTTCCGGCAACTCGCCGTCCAGCACGCTGACCGTCAGCGAGCACCCCGCCATCTCCAGCGACGTCACATAGGAGCCGACCAGGGACCGCGCCGTCTTCAGGCCGCGGCCGTCGAGGATGCGCCGCGCGGAGTTGTACATCAGATAGAGCTCCATCGCCGGCGTCCCGCCGAATCCGTTGGCCAGCAGCAGCACTTCGCTGCCGGCCTTCAGGTTCAGATCGCCCAGGATGGCCGTCATCATCTCTTCGGCAATCGCATCGGCGGCCGCCAGTTTGACACGACGGCGCCCCGGCTCACCGTGGATGCCGACGCCCATCTCCATCTCGTCCTCGCCGAGGGTAAAGGTCGGCTTGCCGGCGGCAGGCACCGTACAACTGGTCAGTGCCACGCCCATGGAGCGGGTCTGGCCGTTGACCCGCTTGCCCAGGGCCTGCAGCGCGTCGAGATCGGCGCCCTTTTCCGCCGCCGCGCCGAGCATGCGCTCGACGATCAGCGTGCCGGCCACGCCACGGCGGCCGGTCGAATAGGTCGAGGTTTCCACCGCCACGTCGTCGTCGGTGATGACGGTCGCCACCTTGCCGCTCGCCATCTCCGCCGCCATGGCGAAGTTCATCACGTCGCCTTCGTAGTTCTTCACGATGTAGAGGACGCCGCCGCCGGTATCGACCGCCTCTGCCGCCGCCAGCATCTGGTCCGGCGTCGGCGAGGTGAAGACCTGGCCCGGGCAGGCGGCGTCGAGCATGCCGCGGCCGACGAAGCCAGCATGCAGCGGCTCATGGCCGGAGCCGCCGCCGGAGATGAGCGCCGTCTTGCCGCGCTTCAGGTTGCGGCGGCGGACGAACTTCCCCTCGTCCCCCAGGGCGACGATCTCGGCATGCGCCGCGGCGAATCCGGCGAGGCTCTCGCTTAAGACGTCGGCGGTGCTGTTGATCAGCTTCTTCATAGTGGTATCCTCCCCTATTCCTTCGAGCGGTCGCCATCGCCGCCGTGCCACCGGCCGGCGATCAGATCGGCGACCCGCGTGGCGAATTCTCCCAGCAGCTTGTCGAGCTCGGCGTTCTTCTGCGCGTCGTTCAGGTCCGGCACGTAGATCGTAACATGGCGGAGATGCGGGCTGGGGCCCTGCGGCTGCTGCAGGCGGCCCGGATGCGCGCGCTCATAGGCAGACAGGAACGCTTGGCGGTCGGCCTCAGGGAAGCGACAGGCATCGAAAATCAACTCGATATGGCGCGCCGGGATCGGCACCGGATAGGCCGGGTTGGTGATCTGCGAGATGAAACTCCGGTTGGCGCCGAGCGCGTCGGCCAGCCGCTGGCGCATGCCGGAGGGGCGCAGATCGAGGATGCGCAGCAGGATGCGCTTATATTCCGCCACCCAGTTGACTTCCCCGCTCCGATCGCCGTCATCGGCCATGACGCATTCACCCTGGCAGCGCGCCGGCTATGGCGGCCTTGACCAGGCCCACCGAGGCGGCGGAGACGGAGAGTGCGCGCAATCCGGCCTGCAGCAAATGCGGCACGATGGCCGGGTCCGAGGCCGCGTCGCCGCAAAGGCTGACCTCGCGCCCGGTCTGCCGGCCATGGGCGACGGTGCGCGCGATCAGGCTCAGCACCGCCGGATCGGCGGCATCGGCATAATCCGCCAGGGTGGCGATGTCACGGGCCGCAGCCATCACGTATTGAATCAGGTCGTTGGAGCCGATGGAATAGAAGTCGGCGTCGAAGCGGTCAATGGCGATGGCGGCCGCGGGCACCTCGACCATGATGCCGAGCGCCGGGCGCTTGTGCGCGACGCCGGCGACCTGCAACTCCGCCACCACTGCATCCAGGTGCGCGCGCGCGGATTCGAGGTCGCGCGGCACGGCCACCATCGGCAGCATGATCTTCAGGTTGCCATGAATCGCCGCGCGGCAGAGGGCGCGCAGCTGAACGCGGAACACCTCCGGCTTCAGCAGCGACAGGCGGATGCCGCGCGTGCCGAGAAAGGGGTTACCCTCGTCGTCGAGTGTCAGGCCCTTCACCGGCTTGTCGCCGCCGGCATCCAGCGTCCTGATGGTCACCGGGCGGTCGCCGGCCCAGTCCAGGATGCGGCGATAGGCTTTGTATTGCGCGTCTTCGTCCGGCAGATGCGCGCCGTCGTGGAACAGGAACTCAGAGCGCACCAGGCCGATGCCGTCGCACATCGATGCGTCGAGCGGTTGCAGCTCTTCCGGGCCCGCGGCGTTGATCATCACCGCCACGCGCTCACCGCCCGGCATCGCGGCCGGCTTGAGCGCATAGGCCGCAGCCATCTCCCGGCGCCGACTGAAATCCGCGTTGCGCTTGCGCGCGGAGGTTTCGGTCTGCGCGTCCGGCGAGATCACCAGTGTGCCCGATTCGCCGTCCAGCATGGCGTCTTCGCCGCTCGCCACATGCAAGACGTCCGCCCCCAGGCCAACCACCATCGGGATGCCGCGGGCCCGCGCCAGCAAGGCAACGTGGCTGGTCGGCGAGCCGGCGGCGAGCGCGATGGCCGAGCCTTCGCCCCAGGCGATGCCAAGAAAGCGCGAGGGCTGCAGGTCGCGCGCGACCAGCACGGTTCCGGCCGGCACCGCTTCCGTCCCGCGCCCCGACAAGGCGTTGAGCACCCGGTCGCGCAGATCCTGCAGATCGGCTGCGCGCGCCCGGAAATACTCGTCGCCGGCGCTCTCGTAATCGGCAATCTGCGCGTCGAGCGCGGCCGCCCAGGAGGCACTCGCCCCCTCGCCCTCCGCGATCGATGCCAGGGCCGGCTCCGACAGCGCCTCGTCGCTCAGCATGGCGATCTGGAACTCGAGAATCTCGCGCGCGTCCTCGGCGGCGGCCTGCGAGACGGCTTCCAGCTCCTGCACCGCCTGGGCAATCGCCCGGCGCAGGCGGCCGGCCTCCGCGGCCGCATCCCCGGACGGCTGCTGCGCCGCCTCCGAACTCCGGTCGGGCAGAACGAACAGCTTGCTGAACGCCAGGCCGGGCGAGGCCGGCCTGCCGTGCAGGCGCAGTTCAGCCATCGCCGTGCCCTTCGTCGAAATCGCGCCGCACCAGATCGACCAGGGCCGCGATCGCGGCGGCGGCATCGCCGCCATCGGCGCGGAAATGCAGGGTGCTGCCCTTGGCCGCCTTGAAGGCCATGACCTTGACGATGCTCTTGGCATCAATCCAGGGGCCGGCTTCGGACAGGCCGAGTTCGATCTTGCTGGCGAAGCTCTTGGCGAGCTTGGTCAGCTTGACCGACGGGCGTGCATGCAGGCCGACCTCATGGGCGATGAGGACCGAGCCCGTGGCAGCATTCCCCGTGGTGCCGGCCGTATTCATCGCGCTGAATATTCCTCCGCCGTCTGGCGCACGGTCTCGACGCTCGATCCGCCCGCCGCTTCGGTCGCCGCGACCACGGCGCCCTCGACCAGCGGCGCATTGCAGACCAGAACCTTGGCGCGCCTCTCGTCGGGCAGCATCTCGATCGCCATCTCGCTGTTGGTCTCCGCGCCGCCGAGGTCGACCAGGATCACGACGCCGGCATTCGACCAGGCGCGATCGATGGCGCTCATGATCTGGCCCACATCGGTACCGAGCCCGCCGGAGGGGTTGCCGCCGGTCCAGGCCAGCGGCACCTCCTCGCCCACCATCTGGCGCACCATGTCGGCGGCACCCTCGGCCACCTTGGGCGAATGCGACACGATGACGACGCCGACGCTTTCCATCACTCGTTCTCCAGAATGCCGCTGACGGCTTCGATCAGCAGCGCCGAGGACCGCGCCCCGGGATCCATATGGCCGATCGACCGATCGCCGAGGAATGAGGCACGACCGCGCACCGCCTTGATCGGCTTGGTCGCCTCCGCCGCCGCATGCGCCGCGGCGGCGATCTTGTCAGTCTCGTAGATTCCGCTCTCGAGCGCCTCGGCCACCGGGATCAGCACGTCGAGCATGGTCTTGTGGCCGCGCTCCGCCTTGCCGCGCGCCTGCACCGCAAGGATCGCGGCGCGGAAAGCGCGGGGCAGATCGGCTGCCGTGGGGTTCTCCGGCATTTCCTTGCCCATCGCCATGAACAAGGTCCCATAGAGCGGGCCGGAAGCGCCGCCGACCTTCATCACCAAGGTGGTGCCGACGCTTTTCAGGAAATCCGGCCAGGGCTTGGCGCAGAGCGCCGCCGCATCCGCGGCGACGGCCTCGAAGCCCCGCTTCATGTTGATACCGTGATCGCCGTCGCCGATCGCCTGATCGAGCGCGGTCAGCTCATCGGCATGACTGCCGACCACCTCGGCAACCGCCTTCACCAAAGCCGCACGGAGGGAAACCGCGTCCTGCATCACGTCACCCGATCCGCTCGCCGTCAGTACCGAAATAGAGCGGCCCGCGCAGCGTCACATCGATGGAATCTCCGACCCCCAGATCGACATCCGGGTCGACCAGGGTGATGAGCTTGTGATCGCCGACCCGGAGGTGCAGGTGGTTCTGGTCGCCCAGATGCTCGATCCACTCCACCTTGGCGTGCGCGCCGCCATTCGCCCGCGCAATAGCCACGTGCTCGGTGCGCGCGCCGATCGTCCGCGTTCCGGGCGGCACCTGGTGCTGCGGGAATGCCTGGGGCGGCAGCAGGTTGATCGCCGGCATGCCGAGCCTGGTCGCGACGTAGAGGTTGCGCGGGGTCTCATAGATCTCCCGCGGCGAGCCGATCTGCACCAGCCGGCCATGATCGAGCACGCCGATCCGATTGGCCATGGTCAGGGCCTCGATCTGGTCGTGCGTCACGTAGAGCACGGTGGCGCCGAGGTCCTGCTGGATGTGCTTCAGCTCCAGCCGCAGATCGGCCCGCAGCTTGGCATCGAGCGAGGACAGCGGCTCATCCATCAGGAAGATCGACGGGTCGCGCACCAGGGCGCGGCCAATGGCGACGCGCTGCATCTCGCCGCCCGACAGGCGCGTGGCGCGGTTGCCCAGCTTGGCCTCGATGCGCAGCAGCCTGGCCACGCGTTCGACCGTCTGGCGGATCGCCGCGTCATCGGCCTTGCGCACCGGCGAACGCAGCGGGAAGGCCAGGTTGTCGTAGACGCTCAGATGCGGGTAGAGCGAATATTGCTGGAACACGAAAGCGACGTTGCGCTCGGCCGGCGACTGCCCGGTGGCGTCCCGCCCGCCGATGAAGACCTTGCCTTCGTCGGGTTTCTCGAGCCCCGCGATGAGGCGCAACGTGGTGGTCTTGCCGGCGCCGGTCGGCCCCAGCAGGGCGACGAACTCGCCGTCGGCGATGGTGAGATTGATGCCGGTGACCGCGACCGTGTCGCCGAATCGCTTCTCGACTTGCTCGAGGCGGACCTCAGCCATGAGCTCCCTCCTCATAGAGCGCGCTGCGGATGGCGCGGCCGCTGCCGCGGTCGAACAGCGACAGCCGGTCGGCGTGAAAGCGCAGGCCGACATTGGCGCCGGGCCGCACCTCTCCGGTGGACTTCGTCCGCGCCTTGATCTGGCCGAAATCGGTGTTCACGGTGACGATCTGCGTGGTCCCCAGATACTCGCTGCCATAGACCGAACCGCGCAAGGCGGACCGGTCGTCGAAACTGATATGCTCCGGCCGAACACCCAGGGCCAAGTCGCTTGGCGCGATGTCCTCATGTACCACCGGCATCTGCACGATGGCGTCACCCAGCCGCGCCTCGCCCGAACCGCGCGCAAGGCCAGCGTTGAAGTGCAGGAAATTCATCGGCGGCGAGCCAAGGAAATCCGCGACGAACATGCTGGCCGGCCGCGCGTAGAGGTCCTGCGGCGGTCCGAACTGCTCAATCAGGCCCTTGTTCATGACCGCGATCTTGTCGGCCATCGACATCGCCTCGAGCTGATCGTGCGTGACGTAGACCGTGGTCGCCTTCAGGCGGTTGTGCAGCCCGCGCAGCTCACCGCACATCAGGTGGCGGAACTCCGAATCCAATGCGCCCAGCGGTTCGTCCATGAGAAAGCACATCGGCTCGCGCACGATCGCGCGGCCCAACGCGACACGCTGGCGGTCGCCTCCGGAGAGGCCGGAGACGGACTTGTCTAGGATATGCTCGATCCGCAGGATGCGCGCCGCCTCCTCCACCCGGCGGTTGATCTCGGCGCTCGGCGTGCCCTGGCATTTCAGCGAGAATCCGATGTTCTTCCGCACGTTCATGTGCGGATAGAGCGCGAAGAGCTGGAATACGAACGCGATGTCCCGCTCGGCCGCACGCTTGAAGGTGACGTCGTCGCCGCCCAGCAGGATGCGGCCGGAGGTCGGCAGTTCCAGCCCGGCGATCATGCGCAGCGTCGTGGTCTTGCCACAGCCGGATGGGCCGAGCAGGATGAAAAACTCGCCGTTTTCGACGACAAAGTTCGAGTTCTTGACCGCGGCGAAGTCGCCGAAGCTCTTGTGCAGGTTCTCGACGCGAATCTCCGCCATCGCCCTACTCCGGGAACTTGCTGACGATGGTGAACATGAGCGTACCGGCCAGGACCGTGACGAAAGAGTAGCTGTAAAGCGTGATCGAGACCGGCTGGACCAGCATGAGCACGCCGAGCGCGATCAAGCCGATGGCGACATTCTCCAGGAGGCCGCGTCGGGCCCAGCGGGGCCAACGTTTCCTTGCCGGCTGACCGGGACGCATCTGCTGTTCCCCACTCATTTGCGCACCGCGCCGAAGGTGATGCCGCGCAACAAGTGTTTCCGCAGCAGTACCGTGAAGACCACGATCGGGATCAGGAACAGCGTCGTGCCCGCGCCGACGGCCGGCCAGTCCATGCCGCCCTCGCCGATGATGGTGGGGATGAAGGGCGGCGCGGTCTGCGCCTCGCCCGAGGTCAACAGGACGGCGAAGGCGTATTCGTTCCAGGCGAAGATCAGGCAGAAGATCGCGGTGGCGGCGATTCCGGTCGCGGCCTGGGGCAGCACGACCTTGAAGAAGGCCTGCAGCCGCGTATAGCCGTCGATCATCGCGGCCTCTTCGTATTCGCGCGGGATCTCGTCGATGAAACCCTTGAGCAGCCACACCGCCAGCGACACATTGACCGCGGTATAGAGCAGGATCATGCCGAGCGCGGAATCCGACAGGCCGATTTCCCGGTACATCAGGTAGATCGGAATGGCGACGGCGATCGGCGGCATCATCCTGGTCGACAGGATGAAGAACAAAAGGTCGTCTGCCAGCGGGATCTTGAAGCGCGAGAAGGCATAGGCCGAGAACACGCCGAGCGACACCGCCAGGAAGGTCGAGCCGAAGGCGATGATCAGCGAGTTGACGAAGCGCGGCAGATAGTTGGACGGTCCGGCGATGACCATCTCGCGCTTGCGGGTGACCTCGTCGCAGGCACCCTGCGGCGGGCCGAGCGCCTCGATGTATTCGTCGGTCTGACGGGTGCGCGTGGTGAACAGGTTGCAATAGCCCTCGAGCGACGGGTCGAACACCACCTTGGGCGGGTAGGAGATCGAATCCGGCGGCGTCTTCCACGCAGTGGCGAAGATCCAGGCGAGCGGGACCATGGTGACCACGGCATAGAGGATCACCAGGAAGGCGGCGATGCGCCGCGACGTCGCCGAAGGCTCGACGACGGAATGCGCCGTGGTGACCGCGCCGCTCATCGCTGCTTCACCCTGTTGAGCGCCTTCACGTAGATGTTCGCCAGGCCGAAAATGACCACGAACAGGATGATGGCGAAGGCGGAGGAATAGCCGGTGCGGTAGGCCTCAAAGGCCTGGCGCTTCAGCGTGATCGAGGCGAGCTCGGTGGTCGAGCCCGGCCCGCCGCCGGTCAGCAGCACCACCATGTCGAACATCTTGAAGTTCTCGATGCCGCGGAACAGCACCGCCAGCATGATGAAGGGCAGCGCCATCGGCAGCGTGATCGACCAGAACTGCCGCCACTTGGAGGCGCGGTCGACTTCCGCCGCTTCATAGATGTAGTCCGGGATCGAGCGCAGTCCGGCGAGGCAGATCAGCATCACGTAGGGCGTCCACATCCAGGTGTCGACGATGACGATCGCCCAGGGCGCGAGGGTGACGGAGCCCAGCATCTCGAAGGAGGACGGGGGAATGCCGGTGAAGAACGAGACGATGTAGTTGAACAGGCCGATCTGCGGCTGGAACAGGAACTTCCAGAAATTGCCGACCACCGCCGGCGACAGCATCATCGGAATGAGGATGATGGTCGTCCAGAAGGCGTGGCCGCGGAATTTGCGGTCGATGAGATAGGCGAGCGTGAAGCCGATCAGCGTCTGGAAGAAGATGGTCCAGAAGACGAAATGCGCCGTCGCCTGCATCGCCGCCCAGACCTCCGGCGAGCCCAGGATGTCCTGGTACCATTTGAGGCCGACATTCACCACCGCCCGGTTCGGCCGGTTCGAGGCGTAGTTGGTGAAGGACAGGTAGATGGTCCAGATCAGCGGAAAGATGTTGATCGCCAGCAGCAGGATGATCGTCGGCGCGACGAACAGCCAGGCAATCGAGCGGTCGGACAGGCCGCGCACGGCGCGTCCCAGGCTCGGCGGCGTCGCGGCGGCGACGCGGTTGGCGATGGCATTCACGTCAGGCATGCAAAATCCCTGAGCTCCAGCGGCATCCCCGGCTCTGCCGGGGATGCCGTCGCGGGAGTATAGCGACGTCTAGAGCTTGCCTTCTTCCTCGAAGATGGCGGTCCAATCGACGATCAGGCCGTCCAGGGCTTCCTTCGCCGTGCCCTTGTCGGCCACGACATAGTCATGCAGGCGCTTCTGCATGGCCTGGAGCAGCGAGGCATAGGCCGGCTCCTGCCAGAAATCCTGCACGCCGCCCATGGCTTCCAGGAACTGCGCGGCGAAAGGCTGCGAGCTCTTGAAGCCGGGGTCGTTCAGCACCGCGTTGTGGCAGGCATAGCCGCCGAGCGACCACCATTTCTTCTGCACGTCCGGCTGGGCGAACCATTTGATGTAGGCCAGCGCGCCGTCCATGTTGTCGGTGTTGGC
>JAEUKU010000306.1 GCA_016794075.1 Rhodospirillaceae bacterium | reverse complement strand
CTGATCCTGCCGTCCTTTGTCCTTGGCTGGGCGGTCGCCGGCACGATCTCGCGCCTCGTCCGCGCCAACATGCTGGAGGTGCTGGGGCGCGAGTTCATCCTGACCGCGCGCGCCAAGGGCGCCGGCGAATTGCGCGTCGTGCTGCGCCATGCCTTGCGCAACACGCTGGTGCCGACGCTCACCGTCATCGGCTATTCCTTCGCCTATCTGCTGACCGGCGCGGTGCTGACCGAGACGATCTTCTCCTGGCCCGGCATGGGCTCCTATGCGGTGAGCGCGGCGCGCGGGCTGGATTTCCCCGCCATCATCGGCGTCACAATCGTGGGCGGCGTGGTCTTCCTGGTCACCAATCTCGTCACCGACATCGCCTATGTCGTCGCCAATCCGCGCGTGAGGCTGGGCTAGCGCATGGCAACGCTGCTCCTCGCCCGTCGACACACCTGGCTCTCGCTGCCGCTGATCGTCGGGCTAGCGGTCGTCGGCTTCTGGCTGCTCGCGACCCTGCTCGCGCCGCAGATGACGGCGTTCGATCCGCTGGACATGGTGGCGCGCCGCCTGCAGCCGCCGAGCTGGCAGCACTGGCTGGGCACCGACGCGCTCGGACGCGACGTGCTCGCCCGCACCCTGCACGGCGCGCGGCATTCGTTGCCGATCGCGGTCGTCGTGGTGAGCGTGGCGGTCGCCATCGGGGCGATGCTGGGCGCCGTCTCCGGATTCCTCGGCGGCCAGGTCGACAACGCGATCATGCGGCTGGTCGACATCACCCTCTCCTTCCCGCCGATGCTGCTGGCGATGGCGGTGGCCGCGTCACTCGGCCCGGGCCTCGGCAACGCCACCATCGCCATGGTGATCGTCTGGTGGCCGGTCTATGCCCGGCTGATGCGCGCCCAGGTGCTGGAGGTGC
Source organism: Rhodospirillaceae bacterium (assembly GCA_016794075.1). Taxonomy (GTDB): domain Bacteria; phylum Pseudomonadota; class Alphaproteobacteria; order Dongiales; family Dongiaceae; genus Dongia_A. Next base: position 18,313 of record JAEUKU010000306.1, on the reverse strand, counting down.
GCGAGCGCGAGCATGTCGAGGCCGCCGTCGCCGCCGGCGCCAGCCGCCCGCGCATCCTGCTGAAGCACATCCTGCCGCTGTGCTGGACCCCGGTCCTGATCAGCGCCACCATGGACCTCGGCCAGGTCATCTTGCTGGCCGCGTCCTTGAGCTTCATCGGCCTCGGGGCGACGCCACCAACGCCGGAATGGGGCTCGATGATCTCCGACGGCGCGGCGCAGTTCTATTCCTGGTGGGTCGCCTTCGGCCCCGGTTTGGCCATCCTCACCATCGTGCTCGGCTTCAATTTCATCGGCGACGCGCTGCACGATCATTTCGATCCGAGGTCGAAATGATCCCGGCAACGGAGAATGCGCCGTTGTTCGAGGTCCGCGACCTGCGGGTGGCCTTCGGCCGCGCCGGCGTCAGCCTCGAGGCGGTGCGCGGCATCAGCCTCACCGTCGATCACGGCGAGGTGCTGGGCATCGTCGGCGAATCCGGCTCCGGCAAGTCGATCGGCATGCTGGGGGCGCTGGGCCTGCAGCCGGACAGCGCGCGGGTCTCCGGCTCCGTCCGGTTCAAGGGTCAGGAGTTGGTCGGACTGCCGCGGCGCGAGCTGCGCAAGCTGCGCGGCGCGCGCATCGGCATGATCTTCCAGGATCCGCTTTCTTCGCTCAATCCGGTCATGACCATCGGTGCGCAGATCGCCGAGGCGCTTCTCCTGCACAATGAGACGCTCTCCGCCCGGGCGGCGCTCGAGCGTGCCGAGGAATTGCTGACCCTCGTCGCCATCCCGCAGCCCGACCGGCGCCTGCGCCAGTATCCGCACGAATTCTCCGGCGGCATGCGCCAACGGGTTATGATCGCCATGGCGGTCGCCAACGACCCGGACCTGCTGATCGCCGATGAGCCGACGACGGCGCTCGACGTCACGGTGCAGGCGCAGATCATGGAGGTGCTGGCCGATCTGCGGCGGCGTCTCGACATCGGCCTCATCCTGATCACCCACGATCTCGGCGTGCTGGCCGGCCATGCCGACCGGGTCGCCGTGGTCTATGCCGGCGAGATCGTCGAGCAGGCCAGCGTGGACGATCTTTTCGCCCGCCCCGGCCATCCCTATACCCGCGGCCTGATCGCCTCGATCCCCGACATGTCGGTGGAGCGCGACCGGCTGAACTCGATCGAGGGCACGCCGCCGCCGCTGGGCCAGCTGCCGGGCGGCTGCGCCTTCCATCCGCGCTGCCCGCTGGCGCAGGAGATCTGCCGCGCCAGCGCGCCGCCGATCCGGGGTCGGGCGGAACACATTGCCGCCTGCCACTTCGCCGACCTGCCCGAAGGGAGCACGCGATGAACGCCCCGCTCCTGTCGGTCCGCGACCTCGTCAAGCGCTTCCCGGTGAAGGGCGGCCTCGTCCTCGAGCGCACCATCGGCCATGTCGACGCCGTCGCCGGCGTTTCGCTCGACGTGCCGGCGGGCGAGACCCTGGGGCTGGTCGGGGAATCCGGCTGCGGCAAGTCCACCCTTGGCCGCTGCATCCTGCGCCTGATCGAGCCCACCTCCGGGCAGACCCTGTTCCGCGGCCGCAACATCAACGAGGCCGGTGCCACGGAGATGCGCGGCCTGCGCCGGCACATCCAGATTGTGTTCCAGGATCCCTACGCCTCGCTGCACCCGCGCATGCGGGTTGCCGAGAACATCGCCGAGCCGCTCAGGATCAGCGACCTGTCGCCCGAGAAGCGCCGCGCGCGCGTGACTGAGATGCTGGATCTGGTGCGGCTGAACCCGGAACACGCCCAGCGCTATCCCCATGAACTCTCCGGCGGACAGCGGCAACGCGTGGTGATTGCCCGCGCCCTGACGCTGCAGCCCGAACTGCTGGTGCTGGACGAGCCGGTTTCCGCCCTCGACGTCTCCGTGCAGGCCGGCGTGCTCAACCTGCTGAAGGACATCCAGGCGTCCTTCGGCACGTCCTTCGTCTTCATCGCACATGACCTCTCGGTGGTGCAGCATCTCTCCCACCGCGTGGCGGTGATGTATCTCGGCAAGATCGTCGAGATTGCGCCGAAACGCCTTCTCTATCGCGCGCCCATGCACCCGTATACCCAGGCGCTGATGTCGGCGGTGCCGTTGGCCGACCCGCAGCGCGAGCGCCGGCGCAGCCGGATCGTGCTCAAGGGCGAAGTGCCGAGCCCGCTCAATCCACCGTCGGGCTGCCGGTTCCGCACCCGCTGCCCGCTGGCCCAGCCGATCTGCGCGGAGATTGAGCCACCGCTGGCCGAGAAGGAACCCGGCCATGCGGTCGCCTGCCATTTTCCCACGGCGGTCGAGACCGGGTTGCTCGGCAACCCGGGTACCGAGGAGTAGTCGCATGAACAAGACCAGCCTGCCGCTGCAGGGGATCCGCGTGCTCGATCTGACGCGCGTGCTCGCCGGCCCGTGGGCGACGATGAGCCTCGGCGATCTCGGCGCCGAGATCTGGAAGATCGAGAACATCAAGGGCGGCGACGATACCCGCGCCTGGTCGGTGCCGAACTACAAGGGTGTCAGCACCTATTACCTCTGCACCAACCGCGGCAAGGAGAGCTTAGCCATCGACCTGAAATCGCTCGAAGGCCGGCAGATCGTGCTGGATCTGGCGGCGAGGGCCGACGTGGTGGTCGAGAACTTCCGTCCCGGCACCGTCGACCGGCTGGGCATCGGCTACGCGCAGCTGCGCAAGCTCAATCCCGGCATCGTCTATTGCTCGATCTCCGGCTACGGCCAGACCGGGCCCGAGCGCGACCGGCCGGGCTACGACTTCGTCATGCAGGCAGAGAGCGGCCTGATGTCCATCACTGGCGAAAAGGACGGTCCGCCCAATCGCCTCGGCGTCGCCTTCACCGACGTGGTCGCCGGCATGATCGCCACCCAGTCGATCCTGGCCGCGCTCTACCAGCGCCGGGATACCGGCGAAGGCCAGTATATCGACGTCGCGCTGCTCGATTCCGCGCTCAACCTGCTGATCAATCTCGGCACCGGCTATCTGAATGCCGGCGTCGAGCCGGAGCGCTACGGCAACGCGCATCCAACGGTGGTTCCCTATCAGCTGTTCGAGACCCGCGACGGCACCTTCGCCCTCGCCGTCGGCAACGACCGCATGTTCGTGGATTTCTGCGAGCAGGTGATCGACCGGCCGGAGCTGGCCAAGGATCCCCGTTTCGTCACCTCGCACCAGCGGGCGCTGCACCGCGATGAGTTGCTGCCGATCCTGGCCGACATCCTGCGCCAAGACACCTGCGCGCACTGGCTCGCCGCCTGCAACCGGGCCAGCGTGCCGGCCGGCCCGGTGAAGCGCGTTTCCGAAGCGCTCCAGGCTCCGAGCGTGGTGCAGCGCGGCGTCATCCAGACCGTCCAGCATCCGCGCCTCGGCCCCATTTCGCTGATCCGGCCGGCCCATGGCCTCGCCGCGCAGGCCGGACAGATTCCGAAGGCCCCGCCCTTGCTGGGCGAAGATACCCGCGCGGTGCTGCGCGCGGCCCTCGGCTACAGCGACGAGCGGATCGATGAACTGGCCCGCGCCGGTGTCATCGCCTGCAACGAGGCGGGCGAGGTCGCCGGCCCGGCCAAGATGTCTGGAGCGGTGTCGTGACGGCGGCCTTCATCTGCGACGGTCTCCGCACGCCGATCGGGCGCTATGGCGGCGCGCTGGCGCAGATTCGCACCGACGACCTGGCGGCGCTGCCGATCGCGGCACTCGTGCAGCGCAATCCGGGCGTCGACTGGGCGGAAATCGACGACGTCGTCCTCGGCTGCGCCAACCAGGCGGGCGAGGACAACCGCAATGTCGCGCGCATGGCCGCACTCCTGGCCGGCCTGCCGGTCGAGGTTCCCGGCGTGACCGTCAACCGGCTCTGCGGCTCGGGCCTCGATGCAATCGGCAGCGCGGCGCGGGCCATCCGCGCCGGCGAGGCGGCGCTGATGATCGCCGGCGGTGTCGAGAGCATGACGCGCGCGCCCTTCGTCATGGCGAAAGCGGAAAACGCCTTCAGCCGGAATGCGACGATCTATGACACCACCATCGGCTGGCGCTTTCCCAACCCGCGGATGGAGAGCGCACACGGCACGCATTCGATGCCGCAGACCGCCGACAACGTCGCCGCCGATTTCGGCATCGGCCGCGCCGAGCAGGACGCCTTCGCCCTGCGCAGCCAGCTCCGCTGGGCCGCCGCCCAGGCCGCGGGCCGTTTCGCCGAGGAGATCGTGCCCGTCACCCTGCCGCAGAAGAAGGGCCCCGCCATCGTCGTCGATTCCGACGAGCATCCGCGCCCCGACACGACGCTCGAACAGCTGACGCGCCTCAGGGGCATCAACGGGCCCGAGCTGAGCGTGACCGCCGGCAACGCCTCCGGGGTCGATGACGGCGCGGCGGCGCTCCTGGTCGCGAACGAAGATGCCGCCGCCCGCTTCGGCCTGACGCCGAGGGCACGCATCCTCGGCATGGCGGTGGCGGGCGTTCCGCCGCGCGTCATGGGCGTCGGGCCGGTGCCGGCGGTCAAAAAGCTGCTGCAGCGCACTGGCCTCAGGCTGGAGCAGATGGATGTGATCGAGCTCAACGAGGCCTTTGCCGCGCAGGCGCTGGCGGTGCTGCGCGGCCTTGGCCTGCCCGACGACGCGCCGCACGTCAATCCCAATGGCGGCGCCATCGCCATCGGCCATCCGCTCGGCATGAGCGGCGCCCGCCTCGCCTTGACCGCCACCCATGAGCTGCAGCGCCGCGGCGGCCGCTATGCGCTCTGCACCATGTGCATCGGCGTCGGCCAGGGCATCGCCTTGATCCTCGAACGCTGCTGAGGCCCGGATGACCCTGACACTCGCACGCGACCGCGACGTCGCCATCGTCACCATCGACAATCCGCCGGTGAACGCGATCAACGGCGCAACGCGCATCCGCCTCATCGCGCTCGCCGAGGAGCTGGACGCCGATCCCGCGATCAAGGCAATCGTCCTGGCCGGGGCCGGCAAGCTCTTCGTCGGCGGCGCCGATATCTCCGAGTTCGACCGTCCTGTGGAATCTCCCACCCTGCCCGAGGTGATCGCGCGGATCGAGGCGGCGCGGAAGCCCTGGATCGCCGCCATTCACGGCGTCGCCTTCGGCGGAGGCTTGGAGATCACGCTCGGCTGTCGGTTCCGGCTGGCCGCGCCGGGAACCAGGCTCGGCCTGCCCGAGGTCAATCTCGGCATCATCCCCGGCGCCGGCGGCACGCAGCGCCTGCCCCGACTGACCGGCATTGCCGTGGCGCTTCCGGTCGTCGCGGAGATGAAGACGCTGACAGCTGACGAGGCGCTCAAGCTGGGCCTGGTCGACCAGCTGATCGAGGGCGATCTCGTCGCCGGCGCCATCGACTTCGCTCGATCGGCAATCGCAAGGCCGCTGCCACCGCTTGCCATCGAGCGGCCGCTTGCCGACGCCACGCCGGAGCTGTGGTCGGAGGCGGCGCAACGAATCGGCAAAGCCGCCAGGGGCAACGCGGCACCTTTGCGCGCCCTTGACGCGATGCGTCACGGCGCCGAACGCGGCATCGTCGAGGGGCTGAAGCGGGAGCGTTCCCTCTTCCTCGACTTGCGCGGGTCGCCGGAAGCGGCGGCGCTGCGCTATCTGTTCTTCGCCGAGCGCGGCGCGGCGCGGCCCGCGGCGCTCAAGGGCGTCACGCCCCTGCCAATCCGCCGTGTCGGTGTCATCGGCGGCGGCACCATGGGCGTGGGGATCGCGACCGCGCTGCGCGATGCCGATCTGCCGGTCGTGCTGGTCGAGCGCGATGCGGAAAGCGTCAGTCGCGCCGAGAAGGCCCTGTCCGGCAGTTTCGAAGCCGCCCAGCGCCGGGGCAAGCTCAGCGCCGAAGCCGCCGCAGCGCGCCTGGCCGGCGTGACCTTCACCACCGCCTATGAGGCCCTCGCCGATTGCGACCTGGTCATCGAGGCGGTGTTCGAGGATCTGGCCGTCAAACGCGCGGTCTTCGCCCGGCTCGGTGCAATCTGCCGTCCCGACGCGATCCTCGCCACCAACACCTCCTATCTCGATCCACGACGGATGACCGAGGGCCTGCCGCAGCCGGAGCGGGTGCTCGGCCTGCATTTCTTCAGCCCCGCCCAGGTGATGAAGCTGGTCGAGATCATCCCGACACCGGCGACGCGGCCCGAAGTGCTGGCCGCCGCCTTCGCTTTGGCGCAGAAGCTGGGCAAGATCCCGGTGCAGGCGGGCATCTGCGACGGCTTCATCGGCAACCGCATCCTGCGGCGCTATCGCGGCGCGGCCGAGACGCTGCTGCGCTCCGGCGTCGCCATTGAGGCGATCGACGCGGCGATGCGCAACTTCGGCTTCGCCATGGGGCCGTTCGAGGTGCAGGACCTCTCCGGCCTCGACATCTCGTTCCTGCATCGCGAGGCGGCGCGGGCGCGTGGCGAGGATGTCCCCGAGACGCCGGGCGACGTCCTGGTGCGCGCGGGCCGCAAGGGCCAGAAGACCGGCGGCGGCTGGTACGATTACCAGCCCGGCGACCGCACGCCGCGGGTTTCGCCCGAGACGGCGCGGCTGCTGGCGCCGTTCGTCGCCGAGAAGCGCGACATGCCGGCGACGGAGATCGCCGACCACCTGCTGGCCGCGATGGCGGATGAGGGGCGGGCGATCCTCGACGAAGGCATCGCCGCCAGCGCGAGCGACATCGACCTCGTCGAGGTGCACGGCTACGGCTTCCCGCGCTGGCGCGGCGGGCCGATGTTCCTGCGCGGCCGCAAGACAGTTTGATCGAGTTTCCCGGAGCGAAAGCGATGACGGATTACCCCGATACCGACCTGCTGATCGACGGAACCTGGCGTCCCGCCGCCGGTGGCCGCAGCATTCCCGTGCTCGATCCCGCCACGGCGCGGCCCATCGGCAAGGTCGCCTGGGCCGGAACCGAGGACCTCGACGCGGCCCTGGCCGCCGCCGCGCGCGGCTTCGCCGCCTGGCGCCCAATCTCTGCCTATGACCGGGCGAAAGTGATGCGCCAGGCGGCCGTGCTGCTGCGCGAGCGGGCCGAGGCCATCGCCGTCAACATGACGCGCGAACAGGGCAAGCCGCTGGTCCAGGCGCGGCTGGAGACGCTGGCCGGCGCCGACGTCATCGACTGGTTCGCCGGCGAGGGGCAGCGGGCCTATGGCCAGGTCATCCCCGCGCGGCAGTCCGACGTGCTGCAGATCACGCAGAAAGTGCCGATCGGACCGGTCGCCGCCTTCACGCCCTGGAACTTCCCGATCAACCAGATCGTCCGCAAGGTCAGCGCGGCGCTCGCCGCCGGCTGCTCGATCATCGTCAAGGGGCCCGAGGAGACGCCGGCCTCGCCCGCCGCCGTGATCCGCGCCTTCGTCGATGCCGGCGTGCCGGCAGGCGTCGTGAACCTGGTCTTCGGCGTGCCAGCCGAGATCTCGGGCTACCTGATCCCGCATCCCGTCATCCGCAAGATCAGCTTCACCGGCTCGACCGCCGTCGGCAAGGAGCTGGCGGCGCTGGCCGGCCGGCACATGAAGCGTATGACCATGGAGCTGGGCGGCCACGCGCCGGTCATCGTCGCGGAGGATGCCGACGTCGACCTGGCGCTCGGCCTCATGGTGGCGAACAAGCACCGCAATGCCGGGCAGATCTGCATCTCGCCGACGCGCTTCCTGGTCCACGAGGCTCTGGCGGATGCCTTCATCGATCGCTTCACCGAAGGCGCGCGCGCCATCCGCGTCGGCAACGGCCTCGATTCCGCGGTCGAGATGGGGCCGCTCGCCAATGAACGGCGGATTCCCATGCTCGAAGGGCTGATCGGCGACGCGGTCGCGCGTGGCGCCCGCCTGACCACCGGGGGCCGGCGCATCGGCAACGAAGGCTGGTTCTTCGAGCCGACGGTGCTCGCCGACGTGCCGGTTGCGGCGCGCATCATGAACGAGGAGCCGTTCGGTCCGGTCGCGGTGATCAACCGCTTCGCGTCCCTCGACGACGCGATCGCCGAGGCCAACCGCCTGCCCTACGGCCTCGCCGCCTTCGCCTTCACCCGCAGCAGCGCCACGGCGACGCGGCTCGGCAATGAGGTCGAGGCCGGCATGCTGGCGATCAACCATCTCGGCCTCGCCTTGCCCGAAGTGCCATTCGGCGGCGTGAAGGAGTCCGGCCATGGCACGGAGGGCGGATCGGAAGCCCTAGAATCCTATCTCGATACGCGGTTCGTGACCCGGAAGGGATAGAACCGCGTCGGGAAAACAGGGTCTTGCCTAGCTGACGGTCGCGCAAGGTGTGCGAGAGGGTGCAGCAGCTTCCTGATCGCCTCAAAGATGCTGATCCGACGAAGCAATATTTGACCATGCCGTCGCTTCGCACGGCAGGGGGTCGCAGGTTCAATCCCTGTCGCACCCACCAACTTTATCGTCCCCGAATTCGCGGCCGTTGCCACGGCCGAAGCTTTGGATCGCACGCTATCGCGGTGCCATCACGCCGCGCCCATGCGCGCCTCGAGCCGGTCGAGCAGCTGGTAGTACTGGCTGAGCGCGAAGACGCCGAGCTTGCGAAAGCCATGCAGGGTGAAATGGTCGGGTGCGGTCACCGGATAGTCGAGTTCGGCCGCCGGCTTTCCCGCCGCCAACTCCGCCAGGATCGCACCCATCGCCGTGCACACCGCAACGCCGCGGCCGTTGCAGCCGAGGAAGGCAATGAGGCCCGGCGCCGGCATGTGAATGTGTGGCATCTTGTCCCTGGTGATCGCCACCTTTCCGGTCCAGACGAACTCCGCCGGCTGTGCAGGGAGCGCGGGGAAGACGCGGGCGATCGCCGCCTGTAGGGGCGCAGCATCGGCCGCACTCGGCCGATCCTCCACCGGCGAGCGGCCGCCCATCACCAGGCGCCCGGTATGGTCGCGGCGGAAATAGAGCAGCAGGCGACGGGAATCGGTGACGCCCTCGCCGCCGGGAATGACGCTGTGGTCAGCCGCGCCGGCCAAGGGCGGCGTCGCCATCTGAAAGCTGGTCACCGGGATGATCGTGCGATGCAGGTCGGACCACAGTCGCGGCGCGAATGCCGAAGAATAGGCGTTGGTCGCCAACACGACCTGCGCGGCGCGGATCGCCTGGGCGCCGACCGCCACCGACCAGCCGGCCTTGTCCCGCACCATGCCACTGGCGGGGGCATTGTGCAGGATCGTCGCGCCCTCGCGCATGGCGGCCGCCGCCAGGCCGCGTGCATAGCCGAGCGGCTGCAGCACGCCGCCGCGCGGGTCGCGAAAACCGCCGATATAAGCCGATGGATCGCTGCCCAGCGCCGCGGCAACCTGCTGTCGGTCGAGCAGTTCCATGGCCACGCCGCGCGCCTTCCATTGGCGATAGCGCGGCGCGATCAGGTCGCGCAGCGGCTTCGGCCCATGCGCCGCCTGGATCCAGCCCGTGCGACGCGCATGGCAATCCATGCCGTAATGCTCGACCAGCGCGAAAACCAGGTCGGCGGCGGCGCCCATGCGCGCGACCATGCGGCCACCGAGCGCCTCGCCGAACTCCGCCAGCAGGTCGTCGGGATTTGCCTTCAGCCCGGCGATGACCTGGCCGCCGTTGCGGCCGGATGCGCCCCAGCCGGGCTCGGCCGCCTCCACCACGATTACCGAGCGGCCGGCCCTGGCCAGATGCAACGCGGCGCTCAGCCCGGTATAGCCGCCGCCGATGATGGCGACATCGCAGGCAAGATCGCTGCGCAGCCGCGCGTAGGCGGGCGCGGGCGCGGCGGTCGCCGCCCACAGGCTGTCGGGAAGCGCGGTTTCGGGAGTCATCGATGCGATGCCGTGGGGTGGATGCCGTCGAAGGAAGCACCGCATCCCGGCTCTGCCACCGGGATGCGGCCTCAGGTTGCGCCGTCGATCAGCCCAGCATCAGCTGGTTCCACTTCTCCTCATAGGCGCGGGAGTATTTGTTGGCCTCCTCCTCGTTGAGGATCAGCATGTCCTTGATGTTGTCGGGCGCCATGACCAGGACCTTCCTGGTCTCGTCGTCCGCGCCGGCGGTGGCGCTGCCCAGCACCGGACCATAGGTCTTCAGGTTCAACAGCTTCGCCTGCTGTTCCTCCGCCAAAGCGAAGTCCAGCAGCTCGTGCGCCAGCGCCGCATTGGGCGAACCCTTGGGGATCACCCACCAATTGGCCCAGGCGATTCCGTCCTTGTAGGTATGGCCGACCGGCGCGCCTTCCGCCTCCGCCGCCAGCATGCGGCCGCTCCAGGCGGAGGACAGCGCCAGTTCGCCGGTCGAGAGCAGCTGCGGCGGCTGCGCGCCGGCGCCCCACCACACGCTCACATTGGGCTTCAGCTCCTTGATTTTGCCCAGCGCCATCTCCGCCTTCTCGTCGGTGAAGGGGAAGACCTCCTCCCGCTTCACGCCGGCCGCGAGCAGGGCAGCCTCGTAGTTGTAGTAGAAGTATTTGTAGAGGCCGCGCGGTCCCGGGAAGCGCTTCACGTCCCAGAACTCCGCCCAGCTCTGCGGGCCGCCATCCGGGAACGCGGTGGTCGACCACGCCATGATGGTGGCGCCGGTCGAGGTCGCGACGCCATAGGGCGACACCCAGCCTTTTTCCAGCGCGCCGGCATTGGGGATCTTGGCGAGGTCGAGCGGCTCGAGGAAGCCCTCCTCGCCGCCCTGCCAGACGGTGCGGCCGCCGACATCGACCAGGTCCCATTCGACCGCGCCGGCCTGCACCATCGCCTTGATCTTCGCCGTCTCGGTGGGCGAGGCGTTGACGATCTCAATGCCCTTCAACGCCGCGAAGGGATCGGTGAAGGCCGCCTTCTCCGCATCCGACAGGGCGCCGCCCCAGGAGGTGAAGGTGAAAGGCCGGTCCGCGTGTGCCGCCTGACGGAGGCCGCCGAGACCGGTGAACGCGCCCGCCGCGGCCGCGGTGGCGAGGAATGTACGTCTACGCATGGCTTGGTCGCTCCCTTTTCTGTGCACTAGGTCGGTACGATGCGGGCGTGCTCCTGCTTCCAGCCGATGGTCACCCGCGTCCCGCGCCGCAGGTCGTGGCTGGTTATCCGTCGTGCCCAGAGCGTGGCGCCGCTTTCAAGGCGCAGATTGAGCGCCGTCAATTCACCGAGATAGACGATCTCGGCGACCTCCGCAGTGACGCCAGGCTCTTCGCCGACGAGCACGTGCTCAGGCCGGATCAGCAGGGCCGCAGGTTGTCCGGGCTGCAATCCGGGCGCGACGGCGGCCGTCAGGCTGCGGCCCAGGACATCCACTTCGGCTTGCGCCTGCCCGCCCGCGATCGCGGTGACGCGGGCCGGCAGAAGGTTGGATTCGCCGATGAAGCCGGCGACGAAGGCGTTGACCGGCCGGTCGTAGAGATCGCCGGCGCTGCCGACCTGCTCGATCCGGCCGTCGCGCATGACCGCGACCCGGTCGGACAGCACCAGCGCCTCCTCCTGGTCATGCGTCACGTAGATGGTGGTGCGCCGGTGCTCCTCGTGCAAACGGCGCAGCTCCAGCTGCACTGAACGGCGCAGCTGCTTGTCGAGCGCGCCGAGCGGCTCGTCCATCAGCAGCACGTCGGGCTCGATCACCAGCGCGCGGGCGAGCGCGACGCGCTGTTGCTGCCCACCGGACAATTGCTGGACGCCGCGCTGGCCGTAGCCTTCGAGATGCACCAGGCGCAGCACCGCCTCGACCCGTCGCGCGATCTCGGACCTCGCCAGCCGCCGCACTTTCAGGCCATAGGCCACGTTGTCGACCACACTCATGTGCGGAAACAGCGCATAGTTCTGGAACACCATGCCGATGTTGCGGTGCCGCGCCGGCAGATGCGTGACGTCCCGCGCGCCGATGAAGATCCGGCCGGCGCTCGGCTCCTGGTATCCGGCGGCGAGGTTGAGCAACGTGGTCTTGCCCGAGCCGGACGGCCCCAGCAGCGTCAGGAATTCGCCGGCCGCAATGGTGAGGTCGGTCGGCTTCAGGGCCTCGACGTCGCCATAGCTCTTGGCCGCGCCGGCAAAGCGCAGCGACAGGCCGGATTGCTGGACTGCACCTGGGGTCATGCCTGCGGCTGCTCCGATTTCTTCAGGATGGACTGACCGCGGCCGAGCGCCTGCGCGCCGCCGAAGAGCAGCATCGCCAGCAGGATCATCAGCACGGCGGCGACCGCCACGACGGGCGTGTATTCCAGGCGGATGGATTCCCAGATCTTCACCGGAAGCGTCTTGTTGGCATAGCCGGCCATGAACACGGCGACCACGACCTCGTCGAACGAGGTGATGAAGGAGAACACCGCGCCGCCCACCAAACCGGGGGTGATGTTGGGCAGCGTGACGGTGCGGAACACCGTCCACGGCCCGGCGCCGAGCCCGGCGGCGGCGCGCAGCCAGTTGTCGTCCACCGTGCGCAGCGCGATTCCGACATTGATCACGACGAAAGGCAGCGCCAGCATGGCGTGGCTGAGGCCCAGGCCGAGCACGGTTCCGGCCAGGCCGACATCGAGCGCGCTGCGATAGACGGCGACGGCCGTGACGATGACCGGAACGATCATCGGCGCCAGGAACAGCCCGGTGAGCAGGCTGTGCCAGCGGCCGCGGATGCGGCGCAGGCCGATCGCCGAGACGGTTCCCAGGACGAGCGCCACGACGGTGGCGATCAGGGCCACCTGTAGGCTGGTCGACAGCGCGCTTCGCCATTCCGAATCCAGGAAGAACTCGCCGTACCAACGCGTCGAATAGGCCCGCGGCGGCAGGAAGATGAAGCTGGCCTTGTTGACCGATGCCGGCAGCACCGCGACGATGGGCAGCACCAGGAACGCCAGCACCAGCCCGGCGCCGCCATGGGCGAGGATGCTGAGCCAGAGCGGTTGCCGGGTCATCGGGCGAACATCCCCTTGTCGAGCGGCAGCAGCCGCGCCGCCACGGCAAGCAGCGCCAGCACCACCAGCAGCAGGACCAGCGAGCCGGCGGCGGCCAGCGACCAGGCCAGGCGATCGGTGACGAAGCTTGCGATCAGCATGGACAGCGTGATGGCGTTCGCGCCGCCGAGCAGCGCCGGCGTGATGAAGAAGCCGAGCGACAGCAGGAAGACGAAGGTCGCGCCGCCCAGCAGGCCGGGCAGCACCAGCGGGAAATAGACCCGGGCGAAGGTGTCGAGCAGCCCGGCGCCGAGCCCGTCGCTCGCCAGCAGCAGGCGGCGGTCGACGCGCGCCATCGCCGCATAGAGCGGCATGATCGCGTAGGGCAGCAGCACATGCACCATGCCGATCATCACGCCGGTATCGTTGAACAGCAGCGCCAGCGGCTGGTCGGTGACGCCGAGCCCCTGCAGCAGGCGGTTGATCGGCCCGTTGCGCTCCAGCAGGATCATCCAGGAGAAGGTCCGCACCAGGACCGAGATCCAGAACGGGAACAGCACGCCATAAAGCGCGAGTGCGAACCAGAAGCCCTTGAGCCGGCTCAGCGCATAGGCGACCGGCCAGGCCAGTAGAACGGTGATGAGCGTCACCGCCAGGGCAACGACGAAGGTGTTCAGCATCACCCGGCGGTAGACTTCGCTTTCCGCCAGCACGCCGAAGGTCGCGAAGACGCCGCCCTCATCGGTGAAAGCGAGCGAGAAGAGCCGCGCCAGCGGCACCACGAACAGCAGCAGCAGGAAGAGGACCGCAGGCGCCAGCAGGCAGGCGGTCTCCACTCTGTACCGCGCCATCACCCGGCAAGCTCCACCCGCCTCAGGTCCATGTGCCGAAGCCCCTTCAGTGCCAGTCGCTGTAGACGCCCAGGCCGCGCTTGCGGATCTGTCCGCCGATCACCACGCGCTGGATTTCCGACGTGCCCTCCCAGATGCGGTCGACGCGGATGTCGCGGTAGAGCCGCTCGACCGGGTTCTCGCGCATGTAGCCGCGCCCGCCCAGCACCTGCAGTGCCTTGTCGATGACGCGGCCGGCCATCTCGGAGCAATAGAGCTTGAGCGCGCTGGCATGGGCATGCACGCGCTTCTCGTCGATGCCCTGGTCGATCTCCCAGGCCACGCGATAGAGCATGGTCTTGGCGGCGAAGATCTCCACCGCCATGTCGGCCAGCATGAATTCGACGCCTTGGAACTCGCGGATGGCGCGGCCGAACTGGTGCCGCTGGGTGGCGTAATCGTTCGCCACTTCCGCGGCGCGGATGGCAGCACCCAGTGTGTGCGAGGCGATCTGCAGCCGCGCCTCGACGAACCAGCTTTTGGTCAGATCGAGGCCCTGACCGATCTCGCCCAGCATGCGGTCCCCGGGCACTGGCGTTTCCTCGAAGCGCAGCTCGGCATGGTCGAAGGCGAAGTTGTGCATGAACTTCGGCGAGCGCAGATGCGTCATGTTGCGCGGGGGCTTGTCGACCAGGAACAGGGTCGGCTTGTCCGGGTCGTCGTCGACATGCGCATGCACGATGATGAAGTCGGAGGCGTTGTAGGAGGTGACGAACCACTTCTCGCCGGAGAGCAGCCATTCGCCGCCGCGCTTGACCGCCTTGGTCTTCACCCGGCGCGGATCGGAGCCGGCCTCCGCCTCGGTGATGGCGAAGCAGCCGCGGCGCTCGCCCTGGATCGAGGGGCGCAGATACGCGTCGACCTGCGCCTTGGTGCCGTATTTCAGGCTGACCGGCGGCCGCCAGACGCAGCTCCACAGGCCGTTGGTGACGCGGCCGAGCTGCTCCTCGATCACCGTCTGCTCGAGCATCGTGAGGCCAAGGCCGCCATGTTCCTTGCTGTGGTTGATGCCGGCGAGGCCCCAGTCGCGCACCGCCTGGCGCACGGCGGCGCGGCGCTCCATCGGCAACTCGCCGTGCTCGTCGGCGATCAGCTCGAGCGGCACCAGCACTTCGTCGCAGAACCGGCGGCCGAGCGCACTCAGGTCCTTTTCCCGCGGGCTGAGAGCCAGATCCAAGATGTGTCCTCCCCTGTGCTGCCGTTGCGCTTGAGCGCGCAATCCCTTGCTCGGGTCGGCGCTCCGGCCCGGTTCGGCTCACACTAGCCCCGACACGGCCGGAAACCGAGGTCGCAATATTCAGGGAGCCATGACTTCAGATCATGCCCTGGCCGGGCAAGGCCCCTCAGTCGGCGGCGATCTGCGCACGCAATTCCTGCATTTCGTTAAGAATCCAATCCCTTACCAGGATTGCCGCCTGCCGCAGGGGGCGGCGGTTGCTTGCCACCAGGTAATAGTGGTTGCCGGTGCGCAGGATCTTTGAGGAGGCCGGCACGACATCCTGCTGCTGCAGTTCGGGAGCGATCACATGCCACCAGCCGAGCGCGATGCCGCGGCCGCTGATGGCGGCCTGGATGACCAGAGAATAGTCGGAGAAGGTCAGGCTGCGACTTCCCGCCGGCGAGGGAAAATTGAACTCCGCCAAGTAGCGCTGCCAGGGAATCCGGGTCGAGCCGGAGAGATGCACCAGGGTATGGCCGGTCAAGTCGCGGCAGGCATCGAGCGAGCCGTTGGCGGCGAGATAGCTGGCGCTGCAGACCGGCAGCACGCGCTCCTCCATCAGCGGCCAGCGCAGATGGTCGATCCCTTCCGGCCAGTTGTAGCGGATGGCGAGATCGACATCCTCCACCGGCCCGACCGGCTCGCCGCGCACCAGTTGGAAGCGCAGGTCGATCGACGGGAAGCGGGCCTGGAACCGGTCGAAGCGCCGCATGAACCAGTGCATGACGAAGGCCGAGGAGAGCGAGAGCGACACCACGCCGCTGTCGCCGTGGCGGGCGCGGATGCCCTCGATCGCCATTTCGATGCTCTGGAAGCTGCCGGTGACCGCGTGATAGAGCACGCGGCCGTCCTCGGTGAGCTCGATGCCCCCCGCATTGCGCAGGAAGAGTTTCGCCTCGAGATGCGCTTCCAGGCGGCTGATCATGCGGCTGACCGCCGACTGGGTGACGTTCAGCTCCTCGGCCGCCCGGGTGAAATTCAGATAGCGGGCAGCCGTCTCGAAGACGAAGAGCGCGTTGGCGGATGGCACCAGGCGGCGCAGCGAACTCATGCGGCGGATCTGCTCAAGGTTGTTGCGGCGGCGTGGCGGGCGCGCCATCGCACCGGACGCCCTCAACCTAATGAGTCCCGCGCGCCCCTGCCATCCTCATTCTATTCACCCTCATTCCGCCGCGTTGGGGCCATCCGCGAACCGGCGCGAGGAATTGCACCCGCCGACGATCGGCGACGTCGCGGCGGCGAATGTTAGAAATATTGCACCATTGACAGCATGTCAGAAAACTGAACTAAATCCACACCACCACCCCGTCGCGCGGGCGCTTGCCGGCCGACTTCGAAGCCATACCCGCAGGAGCTTCATGAAGGAGTCTGTCAGGCAACGTTTGACCGCATGCCTCGAGCAGGCGACCAAAGCGGAGCGGCTGCTGGCCACCTACATGCTGGCCAACCTGACCGGCCTGCCCTTCGAGACCGCCGCGACGCTCGCCGCCAAGGTGGGCGTCAGCGAGCCATCCGTGGGCCGGTTCTGCCGCTCCATCGGCTACAAGCATTTCAAGGCGCTGAAGGCCGATCTGCAGGGCGACATCGGCGAGCGTCCCTGGCTCATCGGCGACCGCCTGCGGGACTATCGCGAGCGCAGCCGCAAGCATGACGAGCTGGCCCGCGGCCTGGAGATGGAAATCGCGGCGCTGGTCGGCAATTACGAGCTGGCCCATACCAGGGAATGGAAGCGCGCGGTCAAGCGCCTGGCCCAGGTGCCACAGATCTTCGTCGCCGGCTTCCAGACCGAGCGCGGCCTGGCGCAATACCTGGTGAACCAGCTGCAATATCTGCGCGCCGGCGTGCATCTGGCCGACCTGGCCGGCGGCAATTTCGCCGAGGTGCTGCTCAACAACCCGCGCCAGGTCAATCTCGTCATCATCGAGGCGCGGCGCTATTCCCGCCTGGCGCGGCGCCTGGCGGTGGAGGCGCGCGAAGCCAAGGTGGCGACGACGCTGATCACCGATTCCTACTGCGACTGGGGCCACGACCTGGTCGACGAGATGTTCGTCGTGCAGACCGATCTCAACCAGTTTTGGGATTCCAGCGCGCCGATGGCCTCGCTCATCGCGCTGCTGATCAACAGCATCTTCAACGAGCTCGGCCCCGCGGTCGAGACACGCATGAACGGGATCTCGGCACTCTACAGCCGCTTCACCGGCATCGTCGGCGATTCGGGAGGCCCGCTGCCCTGACCATTCTTCTGCCCGCAACAACCACAAACACGAAACGACACAACAAGGAGGCTTACGTGAACATGCACTTGCGCAAAGCGTTTCTCATCGGCGGCACCGCGCTGATGACCATGGCCGGGGCGCTCGCCGGCCTCAGCTCGTCCGCCTGGTCGCAGGAAGCGACCTTCGTCATGTCGACCAACGAGGTCGGCGCGCCGACCTACAACCCGGTCAAGGCGACGATGCTGAACGTGGCGACCACGCTGATCTACGACCGCCTGGTCGTGCAGGACGCCGACCAGAGCTTCCACCCGCATCTGGCGGAATCCTGGGAGGAGGCGCCGGACGGCATGCAGTGGATCTTCCACCTGCGCCAGGGCGTCACCTTCCACAACGGCGAGCCGTTCACCGCCGCGGCGATCGCGGCCTGGATCCCGACCTTTGCCGGCACCGACAACGAATACATGGTGGCGGCGATCGACAAGGTCGAGGTGGTCGACGATCACACCGTCAAGTTCGTCATGAAGCACCCCGAGCCGAACCTGCTGTTCAACTTCTCCAGCGTGTTCATGGGCATCCCGGAGCCCAAGGCATATGCCGAGCTCGGCGAGAATTTCGGCGTGACCGAGGCCATCGGCACCGGTCCCTACAAGATGGAGAGCTTCACCGTCGGCCAGGAAACCGTCCTGGTCCGCAACGAGGACTACAAGTGGGGTTCCGAGCTGTCGGATAACAAAGGCCCGGCCAAGATCGAGAAGCTGACCTTCCGCGAGATCCCGGAGGAATCCACCGCCTTCCTCGAGCTGAAGACCGGCGGCGTCGACATGCTGCTCGGCGTGCCGACCGACTTCCTGGGCGAGTTGAAGGCGGAGCCCAACGTCGCCGTCGTCACCCTGCCGGGCCTCGACGTCGCCTATATGCCGATCAACACCACGGCCGAGCCCTTCACCGACGTGAAGGTGCGCCAGGCGACCGCGCTCGCCATCAACCAGAAGGAGATCCTGGAGAGCATTTATGGCGGCATCGGCGCGGAAGCCCACAATTTCCTCATCTCCGCCCTGCCGGAATCCCAGGTCGATCCGCAGTACAACATCAGCTACGACCCGGCGAAATCGGCCGCCGTCTTTGACGAGGCGGGCTGGAAGCTGGGCGCCGACGGCATCCG
>JAEUKU010000041.1 GCA_016794075.1 Rhodospirillaceae bacterium | reverse complement strand
CAGCAGCGGGTGGCGGAAGGCGGTGCCGCCGGGGAAGCTGCGATGCGGGAGGCGGGCGAAAATGTCGAAGCGCTCCGCCGTGCCGCCCAGCGCCTCGGCGGTCAGCTTGCCGGCGAGGCCGGCGACGGCGACGCCCTGGCCCGAATAGCCTTGCGCATAGAAGACGTTGCCCATGCGCCCCAGATTGGGCAACCGGCTCATGGTGATCGCCAGCATGCCGGACCAGCCGTATTCGATGCGCTTCCCCGCGAGCTGCGGAAAGACCTTCAGCATGTGCGGCCGCACGAAGGCGGGGATGTCGGCGGGCGGCGTCGCGGTGTATTTCTCGCCGCCGCCCCACAGCATCCGCCGGTCGGCGGAAAGCCGGAAATAGTTCACTACGAAGCGCGTATCGCAGACGCAGACATCGTTGGGGATGAGCGCCTCGGCCTCGGCTTCGCTCAAGGGTTCGGTGGCGATGATGAAATTGGCGATCGGCATGATCCGCCCGGCGATGCGCGGCTCCAGCCCGCCCAGATAGCCGTTGCAGCCGATGACCGCGTAGCGCGCCTTGATCGCGCCGCCTTCGGTGGTGACAGTCACGCCGTCAGCGGTCTCCTCCAGCTTCGTGGCGCGCGTCTGATCGAACAGGCTGGCGCCGGCCTCGATCGCCGCGCGGGCCAGGCCCAGCGCGTAGTTCAGCGGATGCAGGTGCCCGGCGCCCCAATCGGAGATGGCGCCGTGGAACGCGTCGCTGCCGATATGCTCGCCGAGCTCCGCCTTGGGAATGTAGCGCGCCTTGGTGTAGCCGAATTCACGCGCCAGCGCCTCGACCTCATCCGGCATCCAGGCGGCGTCGGAGGGGCGGTGCGCGACATAGAGCGAGCCGGATTTGAGGTCGCAGCGGATGCGATGCCTGGCGACCCGCTCGCGGATGATCGCACGCGATTCCTCGGCGAGATCGAACAGTGACTTGGCGTGGTCGCGGCCGTATTTCGCGATCAGCTCATGCGGCCCCTTGCGCAGGCCGGTGTTGATCTGGCCGCCATTGCGCCCGGAGGCGCCCCAGCCGATGCGCCCCTGCTCGATCAGCGCCACCTGATAGCCGCGCTCGGCCAGGTTCAGCGCCGCCGAGAGCCCGGTATAGCCGCCGCCGATCACCGCGACATCCGCCGTGATCTCGCCCTGCAGGGCGGCAAGCTGCGGGAAGGGATGGGCGGTGGCGGCGTAGTAGGAATCGGCGTGCGCTTGGGTCGTCATGATGCTGCGGTGGGCTGCGGGAGGCGCCAAGATAGGCGAGGGCAACCATCATTGCCAAGGGGCGCCTCGGGCCTTGTTTGCGGCCTATTCCGCCGCGTCGAGCAGTCGCAGAATGCGATGCAGCCGGCCCTCGGCGATGCCCATCTCGTCCAGATGCTGCACCGTGTTGCGCAGGTATTCGCGGTTGCTGCCGACCACGCCCGCGGCATGGCGGATGATGCGCGCCACGTCCTCGTCGCCGAGCTTGCCGGCATATTGGTAGTGGCTGCGGTCGGCGACATAGGCGATGCCCTGCTGCCGGCGGTCCTCCGGCAGGCGCAGGGTGACCTGCTTCGGCACGTAGCAGCCGGTCACCAACTCGCGTTGGTGCAGGTATTCGGCGACTTCCGCCGCGTGCCGTGCCTCGATGCGATAGAGGCGGCCGATGCATTTGCCGCCGCGGTCGAGGCCGAGCACCAGTCCCGGCCGTTCGCGGGTGCCGCGATAATGCGTCGAGCTGATGCAGAAGGCGCGGTGATAGCCGTGCAGCACCGCCGGCTCGATCTCGGCGAACGGGAAATCCGGCCGCCACATCAGCGAGCCATAGGCGAAGACGAAGAAGTCCTGGCCCGGCACCGGCACCACCCGGCGGCTTTCGATCAGGGTTTTCTCGGCTTCGGTGAGGGTCATTTGCGATTCAGCAAATAGAGCCCGGCGACGATGACCGCCATGCCGGCGATGGCGAGCGGCGAGAGCACCTCACCGAACCAGAAATAGCTGCCGATCGCGGCGAGCGGCGGCGTCAAATAGAACAGGCTCGCCACCTTGGACGCCGCACCGCGCGAGATCATCCAGGTCAGCAGCGCGATCGACACGCCGGACAACACGATCACCAGCCAAGCCAGCGCGAAGACGAAGGTCGGCGCCCAGTCGACGTCGCCGAAGCCGAGCCACCAGGCGCCGGGCACGATGACCAGCGACGCGGCGATATACTGGATCGCCGCGCCGGAGCGGAGATCGAAGCTGGGGCAGAAGCGCTTCTGGTAGATGGTTGCCGCGGTGATGCCGAGGAGGGACAGCATCGCCATGGTTAAGGCAAGGGGATGGCTGAGGTCGATGACCAGCCGTTCCCAGAGCACCATCATCAATCCGACAAACCCGAGGCCGATGCCGACCCATTGCAGGCCGCCCATCCGCTCGGCGAGCAGCGGCCCGGCGACCGCCGCGGTCAGCAGCGGCTGGAACCCGACGATGAGGGCGGTCATGCCCGCCGGCATCCCGGCATAGATGGCGACATAGCAGCCGCCGAGATAGATCGCGTGCAGCAATATGCCGGTCGCGGCGATGTGGCCGAGCCGGCGCCAGGAGCGCGGCCAGGGTGCCCGCGCGATGATGGCCACGGCCAGCATCATGAGCGCCGCCAGGACGAAGCGCAGGCTGAGGATGGTGAGCGGCTGGGCATAGGGCACGCCGAGCTTGGCGATCAGGAAACCGGTCGCCCATAGCACCACAAAGATTCCCGGCGCCACCCGAGCCAGCAGCGCGACGCCAGCTGAATCCGGCGCGGTGTCGGCCGCGGCGGTCGCTGCGGGGCTCCGCTCGGCGCTGGAATCGGGTGTCATAGCGGGTTGTTTTCGCTGGACTTTACGGCATCAATGCCCGTAGCAATGCGGCGCACCATAACAATCGCCGCCGCCATGCACAATGAGCCAACCCAGCCCGCGCGCCGGCGCCGGCGCCTCCTGGTCGGGGCGCTGCTGGGCCTCTGCGCCGCCTTCGGCACCTATGCCGCCTATTGGCACTACGTCGCCGGGGAACTCGTGGCCGGCATCGAAAGCTGGGCGGCGGACCAGCGCGCGATGGGCAACCAGGCGGATTTCACCTGGGACGGGATCGGCGGCTTCCCCTTCGCTTTCCGCGCCGATTTCGCCGCGCCGCATTTGCGACTGCGCCTGCCGGGCGGCGAGCTGGTCTGGCAGGGCAGCGATCTCCGCGCCGAGATGGCGCCCTGGAATCTGCGGCGCGTCCGTGTGTCCTCCGCCGGCGCGCACGATCTTCGTCTTCTGGGGCCGCAGGATGCCGCATGGCATCTGACGGCCACCGCCCCGCGCGGCGAGGCGACCTTCCATGGCAACGGTGCCCTCGACACGCTCCGGGCCGAGTTGCAGCAGCCGCGTGCCGAATTGCCCGACGGCCGAGCGATTCCCGCCGACGCCGCCAGCTTTGGCTTGGCCCTGCCGGAAACGGCGCCCATCGACTATTCCCAGCCCTTTGCCAACCTCTCCATCGATCTCGATCGCGTGGTGCTGCCTGCGGGCACGCGGCTGCTGACCGCCGATCCGGTCGAAGACGCGCAGCTCGGGGCGACCATCATGGGGCCGGTCGCGGTGCTCGCCGCGTCAGGCCAGCCACCGGGGCCGGCGTTGGGGTTGTCGCCGATTCTCGCCGCCTGGCGCGATGCCGGCGGCGACGTGGAGGTGAAGAGCTTCCGCTTCGTCCAGGGACCGCTTTCGGCCGCCGGAGAGGCGACCCTGGCGCTGGACGGAGATCTGCAATTGCTCGGCGCCGGCACGGTGACGACCACCGGCCTGAGCGACGCGGTGGAAATTCTGCTGGCCGACGGGCTCATCCCCGCCGAACGCGCGCTGCTGGCGCGCACCACGGCGAAAGCCCTGGAGAGCCTGGGGGCGGACGGCAGGAAGCAGGCGAAATTCGCCCTCTCGGTGCAGAACCGGATCGTCAGCTTCGGCCCGGCGCCGCTCTTCGCCCTGCCGCCGATCGCCTGGCCGTAGCGTTCAGGCAATCGCCTTGGCTGGGTCGATTCCGGCCAAGGCGATGCGGGGCGTGGCGCTCTACCGCCGCACGCGGAAGTTCTCGAACTGCCAGGGATCGCCGAGGTCGAGGTTCGGCTCCGGGAACAGGACGTTGCGGTTCTTCAGCGGCGTCCAGTCGGAATGCACGCCGACCACCGGGCCGAGATAGGGCCGACAGACGTTCAGCACGAAATCGTGGTCGAGGTCTTCGGGCTCGACGATGCCGCGGTCTGGATGCTGGATCAGCCACAGCGCGCCGGCGAGGACCGGGGCCGCGATCTGAATCGAGGTGGCGTTGTAGTCGGGGCCGAGCAGCTGGCGCGCCTCGCCGATCGAGAGCTGCGAGCCGTACCAATAGGCGCCGAAATCGCCCATCAGCAGCGCGCCCAGCTCGTCGATGCCCTCGACGATCTCCTCGTTCAGCAGCCGCACCTTGGGCTGCATGTCGAAGTGCTTCATCTGGAACT
This sequence comes from Rhodospirillaceae bacterium, assembly GCA_016794075.1. Lineage (GTDB taxonomy): Bacteria > Pseudomonadota > Alphaproteobacteria > Dongiales > Dongiaceae > Dongia_A. The sequence goes on along the minus strand of JAEUKU010000041.1, from coordinate 8,356 downwards.
CGCGCACCGACAGCACCGCGTCGTCGCAGGGGTGATAGGCATAGTGGCAGGTCGGACGGAAGACCGGCTTGCCGTTGCCGTCGAAGACGGTGAAGTAGTCCGCCGTGGTGATGGATTCGCCGTGGGTGATGAGGAAGCCGATCATCGGCCCGCCGATCGGCGTCCAGGAGCGCACCTCGGTGACGCAGCCCGGCTGGCGCAGGTAGATCGCGGCCTTGCAGCCGACCTTGTGCTCGGCGCCGTTCTCCGGCAGCCGCTTCTCATGCGTGCCCCAGCCGAGCTCGGCCGGCTGCGAGCCTTCGCCGACGAAGCCGGGAATCGACCAGGTGTTGCAGAACTCGCCCGGGCGCTTCGGCACGTTGGTCACCTGCAGATCGTGCTCGGCCACATGGATCACCTTGGTGCCGCTGCGCTGCATCAGCTTGGCCCAGCCTTCGCGCGTATTCGGCTTGGCGACGTCGAGCTTCAGCAGGTCGGCCACTTCGAGCAGGCCCTGCTTGATGAAGTGGGTGATCAGGCCGGGATTGGCGCCGTGGGTGAGCAAGGCGGAGGGGCCGTTCTTCGGCAGGCGCTTGGCCATCTCCATTGCCGAATGGCGCAGGTAGTAGTTGGTGCGCTGCTCCTCCGGGATGTCGGTGTTGTCGTAGTAGTTCGCCCAGGGCTCGATGCAGGTGTCGAGATAGAGCACGCCGTGCTTCTGGCACCATTCGACGAGCGCGAGCGAGGAAACCTCGACCGAGAGGTTGAGTATGATGTCGCCCTTCTTGCAATGCCTGGCGAGCGTCGCGTCCAGGTTGCCCGGCACCAGCGGATTGACGATGTAGTTCATCCCCTTGTCGATGAAGCGCTTGGCGTCGACGCTGTGGTCGTGGCCGTCGATCACGGTCACGCGCGACAGCGGCATGTCGAAATGCTTCTCGATCAGCGGCATGGTGCAGCGCCCGACGGAGCCGTAGCCGATCATCACGATATTGCCGCTGTAGGGGAACTTTGTCGTCATTCTGGGACCTCCGGAACTGCGCCCCGCAGCTCATCCTCTATCTCGATGCGGTGGGGCGACCAGGGGCCGGTCAGCGCGGCCTGACCGGTGGTTGAGGGGAACGCGACCGATCCTGCGCGATCCGCGGGTGCGCAGCCTTGGCCGCGTCAGCCGCCGCAGTTACGGGAAACGCACCCCCCACGCAAGTGAAATTTTGCCCGCGTCTTGGCTGTGCCTGCCTCCCGGGCCCGCGGGGCGCGTGCAGCCGATGGCGGCGCCGAGAGTAGCGACAGCCGGCCGGTTCGGCCTTATCCTGCCGCGCGGTGGCGACCGATGGGCGGAGATCGGATGGTGCAGCGGACGGGCCTGGGCGCGGCGGAACTGGACGCCTGGAACGAGGCGGTGCTGCGGATGGTCAACGCGTCCTCGCCCGCCGAGATCGCCGAGGCGCTGGTTGCCGCCTTGCGCCGCCTGTTCGACTTCGACACGGCGTTCCTGGCGCTGCTGCGGCGTGATTCCGCTCCTATCGTGCCGCATTACAGCGGCAGCGGCGTGGAAGAGCCGAGCCCAGCCTATCACGAAGGCCCCTATCTGCTCGATCCCTTCTACAACCACTTCCTGGCCGGCGGGGCGGAGGGTTGCTTCCGCCTCGGCGACCTGGCGCCGGAGGGTTTCCTGCGCAGCGAATATTTCTCCGGCTACTACCGCCACCTCGAGATCAAGGACGAGCTCGGATTGCTGGCACGGATCGACGCCGACACCAGCGCCCATGTCTCGGTTCTGCGCCACCGCAACCCGGCGCGCTTCACCCGGCGTGATACCGCGTGGCTGGCGGCTTGCGCGCCGCTGGCGCGCGAGGCGCTGCGGCGCATGAGCGAGCGCGCGGCGAGTGTCGATGACGCCGCCGGGCGCCCCGCGGGACCGCTGCATCAGAGCCTGCGCGCGGCCTATCGCAATTTCGGCGCCTCGGTCCTGACCGAGCGCGAGCGGGAGGTTGTGCATCTGCTGCTGCAGGGCAATTCCGCCAAGGCGATCGCCCGCGCGCTCGCGATCTCGCCCGACACCGCGCGCAACCACCTGAAGCGCATCTACCCGAAGCTCGAGGTCAGCTCCCAGGCCGAGCTCTTCGCGCTGTTCTTCCGGGCGCTGGAACGGGTGGAGCCGGGCTTCGACGGGGATCCCCTCAGCCGGCTGGCGGAGCAACGCTGACCAATCTGGGTCATTGTCCGCTTGAGCCTGCTCCGCGACACTGCCGGCATCGGACTCTTCGCGGGGAAATCGTCATGGTCCAGGCCACCCTCCAGGCCCTGCCTGCCTCAAACTACGACACCGACCAGATCTGGCGCGACGACAAGGCGCATTTCGTCCATCCCTTCACCCATTTCGACAGCTTCAAGAAGGACGGCTCGCTGGTCATCACCGAGGCCAAGGGCGCTTACATCTACGATTCCCGCGGCAAGCGCTATCTCGACGGCATCGGCGGCCTGTGGTGCATGTCGATCGGCTTCGGCGAGGAGGAGATGGCCGAGGCGGTGGCCGATCAGATCCGGCGCCTGAGCTTCTATTCCGCCTTCGTCGATACCACCAACCCGCCGGCGGTGGCGCTCGCCACCAAGCTTGCCCAGCTGGCGCCTGGCGACCTCAACCGCGTCTTCTATACCTGCTCGGGCTCGGCGGCGAACGACACGGCCGTCCGCCTCATCCACTACTACAACGCCCGCCGCGGCAAGCCGGAGAAGCGCCACATCATCTCGCGCATCGGCTCCTATCACGGCAGCACCTATCTGGCGATGTCGCTGACGGGGCGCGCAAGCGACCGCTCGCCGCTGTTCCAGTATGCGACGGATTTCATCCATCATGTCTCCTGCCCCTATGTCTATCGCCGGCCGGAAGGCATGAGCGAAGCCGCGTTCTGCGACCATCTCGTCGACGAGCTCGAGCGCAAGATCCTGGACGTTGGGCCGGACAAGATCGCAGCCTTCTTCGCCGAGCCGGTCATGGGCGCCGGCGGCGTTATCGTGCCGCCGCAGGGTTATCACCGCCGTACGTGGGAGCTGTGCCGGAAATATGACGTGCTCTATGTCTCGGACGAGGTGGTGACCGCCTTCGGCCGGCTCGGGCAGTGGTTCGCGTCGAAGGATGTTTTCGGCATCGAGCCGGACATCATCGTCTCGGCCAAGGGCATCTCATCCGGTTATGTGCCGCTGGGTGCCGTCATCTTCAGCGATCGCATCTATGACGTCATCTCGGCGCCGGACCCGGACGCCTGGTTCACCCACGGCTTCACCTATTCGGGCCACCCGGTCGCCTGCGCGGCGGGGCTGAAGAACATTGAGATCATGGAAAAGCGCGACATCTGCGGCCATATCCGCAAGGTGGGGCCCTATCTCGAGAAGCGCCTCAACGAGCTGAAGGACCTGCCGCTGGTCGGCGACGTGCGCGGCAGCCATTTCATGATGTGCACGGAATACGTCGCCAACAAGAAGACGCGCGACCTGCTGCCCGACGGCGTCAATATCGGCAAGCGCATCTCGGAGCATTGCGAGCGGCACGGCCTGATCGTGCGGCCGCTGGCGCATCTCAACATCATGTCGCCGCCGCTGGTGATGACGGAGGCCGAGATCGACGAGCTGATCGCCGGGCTGTCGGCCGGCATCAAGGCCTCGGCCGACGACCTGGTGCGCGAAGGCCACCGGATCGACTGACCCCGCGACCGCGGGGTGCCGGAGAGACTAGGACTCCGCCGCCGCGCCGCGCCGGGCAAAGCTCTGCCAGGCGGCCTCGGCGACCTCGCTGGCGGCTGCGCGATGTTCCGGGCAATCGAGCCGCAGGTCGATCTCCGCCAGCGGCGCGTTGATCAGCGCGCAGTGATGCGGTCCGCCATTGCGGCCGGAATGCGCGTTGGCCTGGAAATGCGCGCAGGTGATGCACAGCCGCTGCGGCACGATCTCGCCATCGGCCTGCAGCCGGTGGATGAACTTGAGCAGGATGCGCAGGAAGGCCTCGCGCTCGCCGCCATCAAGTTCCTGCATGGCATTGGTGAGGAATTGCGGCCATTGCGTCGCCACCCGCGCGGCCACCTCGCCCTGGCGCGTCAGGCGCAGCGCCGAGGCGCGGCGGTCGTTGGTGTCGGGTACCTTGATCACCAGCCCCTTGGCCACCAGCGCGCCAATCGCCACGCTGGCGGTCTGCGGCGTGATGCCGAGCGCGTCGGCGGCGTCGCCGGAGCGCGGGCTGTGCGGGCCGCGGGCGGCGATGAAGGCCAGGATCTGGCTCTGGGTGGGCGTCAGGCCCGATTCGGTCGCTTCGCCCCAGGCCGCGCTCCGCATCGCCAAGCCGATCCGGTTCAACCCCCCCAGCAGCTTGTTTGAGACCTCGTCTGCCATCACTATGCCCCGACTCCAGCACGGAATTAATCAGCCGTGCTGATAAGTAATCCCCAAAGTGAGCAAGTGTTCATAACGAAACCATTTAGATATGAAAAGCCGAACTAACGAGAAATCAGGTGTGACGTGAACAAAATAAGAAGAACCTCGGCTCAGCGAGCCGATCTGGCCGGCAAGCCAGAAGGACCTGTCTCGCAGCTGCGCCGGCAATTGCGCGATCGCCGCGCGCGAATCGGCATCATCGGCCTCGGCTATGTCGGCTTGCCGCTGGCCTGCCTGTTCGCCGAAAAGGGTTTCGCCACCACCGGATTCGACATCGACGCATCGAAGGTCACCGCGCTCAACGCCGGCCGGTCCTATATCAAGCACATCCCGGCCAAGCGGATCGGCTCCTTGCGCAAGTCCGGCGCGTTCTCCGCCAGCGCCGATTTCGACGGCCTGCGCGATATGGACGTCATCATCATCTGCGTGCCGACGCCGCTGACGCGCCATCGCGAGCCCGACCTGCAATTCATCCTCTCGACCGGCGAGGCAATCCTGCCCCGGCTGCGGCGCGGCCAGCTGGTGGTGCTGGAATCCAGCACCTATCCGGGCACCACGCGCGACGAACTGAAGCCGATCCTGGAGCGCGGCGGGCTGCGCTCGGGTCGCGACTTCTTCCTCGCCTATTCGCCGGAGCGCGAGGATCCGGGCAATCCGAATTTCGGCACCAACGACATCCCGAAGGTCGTCGGCGGCGACGGCGCCGAGGCCCTGCAGCTCGCCATGGCGCTCTACGAGCAGGTGGTGGTGAGGACCGTGCCGGTCAGTTCGCCGGAAGCAGCCGAAACGGTGAAGCTGACCGAGAACATCTTCCGCGCCGTCAACATCGCCCTGGTCAACGAGCTGAAGGTGATCTGCGCCGCCATGGGCGTCGATGTCTGGGAGGTGATCGACGCGGCGAAGACCAAGCCCTTCGGCTACATGCCGTTCTATCCGGGACCCGGGCTCGGCGGCCACTGTATCCCGATCGATCCCTTCTATCTCACCTGGAAGGCGCGCGAGTTCGGCATCAACACCCGCTTCATCGAGCTGGCGGGCGAGATCAATACAGCCATGCCGCGCTACGTCGTGGCGCGCCTGGCCGAGGAGCTGAGCCGGCAGCGCGGCAAGGCGATGAAAGGCGCGAAGATCCTGATGATCGGGCTTGCCTACAAGAAGAACGTCGACGACATGCGCGAGAGCCCGGCCCTGACCCTGATCGAGCTGCTGGAGCACGCGGGAGCCAAGGTTTCCTATCACGACCCCTTTATCCCGGCGGTGAAGCCGAGCCGCGAGCACGGCAATCTCACTGGGCGCAGATCCACCGCGCTCTCCGCCAAGAGCGTTGCCGCGGCGGATGCGGTTCTGATCGTCACCGACCACGATTCCATCGACTACGCGCTGCTTGGACGCCATGCCAGGCTCGTGCTAGACACCCGCAACGCCATGGCCCGGGCGGCGATCGCCGGGCCGCACATCCACAAGGCATAGCGCTTCGATGTCCGAGATCATCGTCACCGGCGCGGCCGGGTTCATCGGTTCGCACGTCGCGCGGGCGCTGCTGGCGCGGGGCGAGCAGGTGCTCGGCCTCGACAATCTCAACGCCTATTACGATCCGGCGCTGAAGCGCGCCCGGCTGGCGCAGTTCGAGGGGCGCAACGGCTTCCGCTTCCGCGAGGTCGACATCGCCGAGCCGGCGCTGCTGCAGGAGGCGCTGGCCGATTGCCTGCCGCAGACGCGCCACATCATCCATCTCGCCGCCCAGGCCGGCGTCCGCTATTCGATCGAGAAACCCGCGGAATATGCCCGCGCCAATCTCGGCGGGCATTTCAACATGCTGGAAATCGCGCGCCAGGCGCCGAATCTCCAGCATCTGGTCTATGCCAGCTCGAGCTCGGTCTACGGCGCCTCGAAGAAGGTGCCCTTCGCGCTCGACGATCCGGCCGATCACCCGGTCTCGCTCTATGCCGCCACCAAGCGCGCCGACGAACTGATGAGCGTCTCCTATGCGCGCATCTTCAAGCTGCCGCAGACGGGATTGCGCTTCTTCACCGTCTACGGCCCCTGGGGCCGGCCGGACATGGCCTATTACAAGTTCACCGACGCGGTGCTGAAGGGCACGCCGATCGAGGTCTATGGCGGCGGGGCGCTGCGGCGGGACTTCACCTTCATCGACGACATCGTGGCCGGCGTGCTGGCGGCGCTCGACCGGCCGCCCGATCCGGCGCAGGAAGAGCCGCACCGCCTGTTCAATCTCGGCAACGATCACCCGGAAACGGTGAGCGCCCTGGTGACGGCGGTCGAGGCCGCCTGCGGCAAGCAGGCGATCCGCATCGACAAGCCGATGCCGCTCGGCGACGTGCCGCAGACCTGGGCCGACATCTCGGTCAGCCGCCGCGACCTCGGCTATGCGCCCAAGGTGGAACTCGCCGAGGGCATCGCGCGCTTCGTCGCCTGGTACCGCGACTACGCCAGGATCTAGGCTTTCTTCGGCACGCCCGGCACCCAGCAATAGCCGTCGGGGTCGAGGATATAGGCTTCGCGCAAGCCGTGCGGCTTGTCGGCGGCTTCGGCGAGGACGTGATGGCCCTGCGCCTTGGCGCGCGCGACCACCGCATCGGGATCGCAATGATAGAGCCGCAATTCCGCCCCCGCGCCGCGAACCGCCGCATCGCCCAGCAGGTTCAGCACCGGATTGCTGTGATAGGTGCCGTCGCTGTGCAACATCCATTCCGCGCTGGTTGGGCCATTGGCATAGCGGATGACGGCGAAATCCTTGTCGGCGAAAACCACCTGCGCGCCGAGGACATCGCGGGCGAAGGAAGCGCTGCGGGCGACATCGCGCACCAGCAGGTTGATGCCAAGCCCCTTCAGACCGCGGCCGTATTCCTCGGCCGGCATGAACTCCTGGTCGGCGGCGCCCATTCCGTTTCTCCCCCTCGACAATCGCGCCATACTAGCGACTCGGATGTTAGCTGGAAAAGCTGCTAGACTTGTCACCATGACAATCCGCCTGCTCCCCGCCAATCTCGTGAACCGGATCGCCGCCGGCGAGGTGGTCGAGCGCCCGGCTTCCGTGGTCAAGGAGCTGGTGGAAAACGCGCTGGACGCCGGGGCGCGGCGGATCGACATCCATCTGCGCGACGGCGGCCGCAGCCTGATCGCGGTCGAGGATGACGGCATCGGCATGTCGCCGGAGGAATTGTCGCTGGCGGTCGAGCGCCACGCCACCTCGAAGCTGCCTGACGACGATCTGGTCCACATCAACTCCTTCGGCTTCCGCGGCGAGGCTTTGCCCTCGATCGGCGCGGTCGGGCGCCTGACCATCACCAGCCGCAAGCGCGGTGCGGAGAACGCGTGGTCGATCAGCGTCGAGGGCGGGTCGAAGTCGGCGCCGGTCCCGGCGGCGCGCAACGAGGGCACGCGGGTCGAGCTGCGCGACCTGTTCTACGCCGTGCCGGCGCGGCTCAAGTTCCTGAAATCGCCGCGCTCGGAGTCCAATGCGGCGCAGGAGATGGTCGAGCGCCTGGCCATGGCGCATCCCGACGTTTCCTTCACGCTGCGCGACGAGGAGAAGCTGGCCCTGCGCCTGCCGGCGGTCGCCGGCGACCTGCTGGCGGATGCGGCCGCCGCCAGCCTGGAGCGGCTCGGCGCCATCATGGGCCGCGATTTCGCCGACAACGCGGCGCGGCTCGATGCGCTGCGCGAGAGCGTGCGCCTGACCGGTTTCGCCGGCCTGCCGACCCTGAACCGCGCCACCTCGACCCAGCAATTCCTCTTCGTCAACGGCCGGCCGGTGAAGGACCGCCTGATCATCGGCGCCATCCGTGGCGCCTATCAGGACTTCCTGGCCCGCGACCGCCATCCGCTGGTGGCGCTGTTCGTCGATCTGCCGGCGGAGGAGGTCGACGTCAACGTGCATCCCGCCAAGGCCGAGGTGCGCTTCCGCGATGCAGCCCTTGTGCGCGGG
>JAEUKU010000017.1 GCA_016794075.1 Rhodospirillaceae bacterium | reverse complement strand
GAGATGGATCCGCGCCTGCTCACCGCGGAGATGGCGGCGGAGTGCCTGATGTCCGGAGTCAACCGGGTCAGTCTCGGCGTGCAGGATTTCGACCCCGAGGTGCAGCGCCTGATCAACCGCGAGCAGCCCTACGCGCTGGTGCGCTACGCGGTGGAACTGCTGCGCGCCCACGGCATCGCCGGCATCAATCTCGATCTGATGTATGGCCTCCCCGGCCAGACGCAGGACACGATCCTCAAGACCATCGATCTCGCGCATTCCCTGCAGCCGGATCGCCTTGCGCTCTTCGGCTACGCGCATGTGCCGTGGATGAAGACGCATCAGCGGCTGATCGACGAAAGCCGCATGCCGGATGCGGTGGGGCGCTGGGCGCTGATGAGGCTGGCCAATGACCGCCTGCGCGAGCTGGGCTACGTGCAGATCGGCTTCGACCATTTCGCCCGCGCCGACGACCCCATGGCGCTGGCACTGAAATCCGGCAAGCTCACGCGCAACTTCCAGGGCTACGCGGTGGAGGACGCCGCGACCCTCATCGGCCTCGGTCCCTCGGCCATCGGCACGCTGCCGCAGGGCTATGTGCAGAACCTGCCCGAGACGATTGCCTGGCACCGCGCCATCGGCGAGGGCCGCCTGGCGACCGCCCGCGGCATCGCGCTCTCCGACGAGGACCGCCTGCGCCGCGCCATCATCGAGCGCCTGCTCTGCGACTTCGCCGTCGATCTCGATGCGGTCTCGCACGCCCACGGCATGACCGGCCGCCGCTTCGCCCAGGAGAAGGTGCGGCTCAACGAGCTTGCGCGCGACGGCCTGGTCGAGCTGGACGGCGATCACGTGCGCGTCACCGAGCTGGGCCGCCCGCTCGCCCGCATCGCCGCCGCCTGCTTCGACACCTATCTCGAAACCGGCAAGGCCCGGCATTCGAAGGCGGTTTGAACCCACACAAATTTGAGCCCCTCCACCAAGCTTGGGGGAGGGGTAGGGTGGGGGTTGAATGGCGGGCTTGCTTTGCGGGCTTCGGCACCGAGCCGCGCCCCCTCCCTCACCCTCCCCGGCTCGGGGGAGGGAATAATAGGTATCGGCTGCTCTACTCCGGATACGCGATCGCCACGATCTCTATGTCCTCGATTCCCTTCGGCGTCGGGACCTTGGCGCTGTCGCCGACCGATTTGCCCATCAGCGCGCGGGCGACGGGCGATATCCAGCTGATCCGGCCGGTCTCGGTCTCGTCGATGCCGACGATGGTGACATTGATCTCGCTGTCATCCGCGCGCGCATAGGTCACGGTGGCGCCGAAGAACACCCGGTCGCGGTTCTTCTGCGCCTTCGGGTCGACCACCTCGGCGATCTCCAGCCGCTTGTCGAGGAAGCGCAGCCGCCGGTCGATCTCGCGCAGGCGGCGCTTGCCGTAGATGTAGTCGCCGTTCTCCGATCGATCGCCGTTGCCGGCGGCCCATTCGACCACGCGCACGATCTCCGGCCGCTCCTCGTTCCACAGCTTGCGCCGCTCGGCGACGAGCCGCGCATGGCCCTCCGGCGTCATGTAGTTCTTCCTGCCGGGCGGCAGGGGCGGGAGATCGTCGTCTTCGTCGGTCATCATTCAGGATCTTTATCGTGTCTCGCCCGGGCGCCGCGTGCCCTCACACCCGCATCCGGCGCATCGAACATTTATCACTTTAACTGATTCCGCGATTACCCGCACCTTCCCGCCGGGGCTACGCTCCATGTCGTTCCATAGCAGACGCCACCGAACGAAGGGAGGGATCGTCATGGCGAAATACGCGAAGAAGAAGACGGCACCCCGGCCCAAACGGAAGGGGAGGAAGAGCGCACCGAAACCCAAGCGCATCTTGAATTGCCTGCCTTCGCCGAAGCAGGAGGATGACTGGACCTTCGACACCGCGCTCACCGCCGGCCTGACCGCCGCGCCGGTCGCACTGCCGGCGAGCAAGGATCTGCGCGAGGCCTGGTGGAAGATCGGCGACCAGGGCAGCACGGGCTCCTGCGTCGGCTGGGCCACGGCGGACGCGGTATTGCGCTGGCATTTCGTCAAGGCCGGTAAGCTGGCGAAGGAGGAGACGCTCTCCACCCGCTTCATCTGGATGGCGGCCAAGGAGACCGACGAATTCACCACGCGACCTACCACCTTCATCGAGACCGATGGCACCAGCCTCAAGAGCGCGCTCGACATCGCGCGGAAATACGGCGCCGTGCCGGACCGGGTGCTGCCCTTCCTCACCGGCAAGCTCTATCAAGACAGGGTTGACGTGTTCTACGCGCTGGCCTCGCGGCTGAAGATCGCCAGCTACATCAATCTCGGCCGCAACCTGACCGATTGGCGATCCTGGCTCGCCAATAACGGGCCGATCCTGACCCGGCTCGACGTCGACGACGCCTGGTACAACGCCAAGGAAAATAACGGCAATCTCGATCTCTACACGCGCCCCGCGCGTCCCGCAGGCCACGCGGTGGCGCTGGTCGGCTACACGCCCAACCGCTTCATCGTGCGCAATTCCTGGGGCACCACGCTGTGGGGCGACAAGGGCTTCGGCTACGCTTCGCTGGCCTATGCCCAGGCCGCTTTCACCGAGGCCTATGGCGTGAAGCTATAGCGGCGGAATCCGGCGGCGGGCTCAGCCCCTTCTCCGCCTCCGCCGTCCGCCCTCGTCATCGCCCAGCGCCGCGACCTTCGGCGCCGGCAGCGCCACGGCTTTCGCCAGGTGCGGATAGGGCGCGGTCTTGTGCGGGATGGCCATGGCGCCGACGAAATGCTCCTGGAATTTCGGCTCGACGGCGGTCTCGACCTTTTCCACCTGCTTCACCACGCGGGCGATCTCGTCACGCGACTTGGCGTTCAACAGCGCGATGCGCGCGCCGGTGCCGGCCGCATTGCCGGCGGAGGTGACCTTCGCCAGGTCGCAATCGGGGATCATGCCGAGGACCATGGCGTATTTGACGTCGATATGGCTGCCGAAGGCGCCGGCCAGCGTGATGCGGTCGACCTTGTCCACGCCCATGCGGTCCATCAGCAGCTTGGCGCCGGCATAGAGCGCGGCCTTGGCCAGCTGGATGGCGCGCACGTCGTTCTGGGTGATGCGCAGTTGCGGCGTGCCGTCATGCAGCAGGTAAGAGAAGGTGCGGCCGTCCGCCTCGATGCGCGGCGATTTGGCGGCCATGGCGCCGTCCACCACGCCGTCCTGCGTCAGGATGCCGGAGAGATACATCTCGGCGATGCATTCGATGATGCCGGAGCCGCAAACACCGGTGACGCCGGTACCCTCGGTCTGCTTGGCGAAATCCGGGTGATCCGACCACAGATCGCAGCCGATCACCTTGAAGCGCGGCTCCAG
>JAEUKU010000431.1 GCA_016794075.1 Rhodospirillaceae bacterium | reverse complement strand
ATCTTGGGAAAGGCCTCGCGAAATGAATCCAGGCTCTCCCAATGCGTGCTGGCGCGATAGCCGTCGAGCAACCCCGCCCAGGCGAGGAAGAAGCTTCCGGTGTCGATCGCGCCGAGGTCGACATTGTGGCTGTTGAGGCCGATCAGCCATTTGCGGATGCCGCGATCGAAATAGCGTTCCGGCTCGAATCCGGCACAGACGACGACCAGGGAAAAGTGCTGCTTGTCCTCGATGCCGTGATCGGCCAGCAGCGACATCCCGTTCGACGCCGTCACCGACTTGCCGTCGCGCGAAATGACCGACCAGCGGTAGAGTTCGCGTCCGGCCAGGCGGTTGGCGACGCGCAACGGCTCGACGGCCGAGACGAAAGCCAGCATCGAGAATTGCGGCACGATCAGAAAGCCGATGGCTTGCGGCGAATCGATCGGTGCGGCGGGAACCTGCGGCGGCTTGGCCATGCCGGTCTCGGAAGGGTGCAAACGTTGGTCGTAATTCGTCATGGCTTGACGTAATTTGTCAACAGGCAGGTGGATGGGAATTCAAGCTGCGACGAAGGCTTTCGGGGGAGCCTGCCGATGACTGCAGCCAGCGCGCTGGATCCGGAGATCGCCGAATTCGCGGCCGACCAGGACCGCACGTTCGCTGCCGATTTCCACGCACAGCCGATCGCGGAGCGGCGTGCGCGCTACGACGCCTTCTGGCGCCGCTTCAACGCGCCGCCGCCCAATCATGTGACCATCGAGAATATGAGCCTAGCCCTGCCGGGGCGCAGCCTGGCGCTGCGCAACTATCGCCCCGTGGAGGTGCGGCGGCCGCTGCCCGTCATCGTCTACTGCCATGGCGGCTTCTGGATGTTCGGTGGCCTGGATTCGCATGACCTGCCGGCGGCACGCCTTGCCTCCATCGCCGAGGCGGCGGTCGTCGCGGTGGACTACCGCCTGGCGCCGGAACACAAGTTTCCGGCGGCGCTCATTGACGTCTGGGAGGCGCTGAACTGGGTCGTCGTGCCGCTCGGGCGCATCGGGCTCGACCCGCAGCGCGTCGCCGTGGCGGGCGATAGCGCCGGCGGGGCCCTGGCGGCCGGAATCGCCCAGTTGGCGCGCGACCGCGGGAGCCCGGCGCTGCGCGCCCAGGGATTGGTCTATCCGGCCCTCCGCCCCAGCCGTGCCGCGGGCGCGGTTGAGAGTCCCGGCCGCGACGAAACGGCAATCGCCGACGCCCTGTCCTCATATTTCGCCCGCCCGCAGGATGCGCGCGATCCCTATGCCATGCCGCTCCTGGCGACGAATTTCGCGGGCTTGCCGCCGGCGGTCATCTGCGCGGCCGAGTTGGACGTATTGATGGCGGATGCGCGGAGTTTCGATGTCGCGCTGAAGCGCGCGGGGGTGCGGAGTCGGCTAATCGTCGGCCATGGCTTGCCGCATAGGTTCTTGCGGGCGTTGCACCTTTGTGACGCCGCGGCGCGGGCGTTCGAGGCGTTCGGCCAGGAAATGGGCCGGCTGCTGCACGCGTGACGGTTGATGCGTATTCGCCGCAGGCGAGCGAAAAACTCATGCGGCCAGGGCCCTGGGCGATTGTAAGGGCAGAACGCATTCTGCATAGTACGACGACAGGGATACGGGCCACCTAACGGCCCGCAGGCGACAACCGGCATAATGCCAGATGAGGGGAGGCTTCCGATGAACCAATGGGATGAACTACAGCAGGCCGCGCGGAGCGGCCGCGTCAGCCGCCGCGAATTCATGCGCCGCGCGGCCGCCTTGGGCGTGGCGACCTCGCTGGCGAGCGGCGTGCTGGCCAAGGCCGGCTATGCGCAGACTCCGGTAAAGGGCGGCACGCTCCGGGTCGGCATTGCCGGCGGCAGCACGACCGACAGTCTCGACATCACGACCTACACCGACACCGTGATGATCAACGTTTCGACCAGCATCTGGGACGGCCTGGTCGAAGTCGACGACAAGAACCAGATCCAGCCGGAACTGCTGGAAACGCTGGAGCCGAATGCCGACGCGACCGAATGGGTCTGCAACGTCCGCAAAGGGGTCACCTTCAGCAACGGCAAGACACTCGACGCCGACGACATCGTCTATTCGCTGAACCTGCATCGCGGCGAGGGCAGTAAGTCCGGCGCTGCCGGCCCGATGAAGCCGATCAAGGACGTCGTCAAGATGAGCGGCAACCAGGTCAAGATCGTCCTGGAGGCGCCGGACGCGGACCTGCCCTATGTGCTCAGCGACTATCACGTGCTGGTGGTGCCTAACGGCTTCACCGACTGGGCCAATCCGGTCGGCACCGGCGGCTACAAGCTCGAAGCCTTTGAGCCTGGCGTGCGCGCGGTGCTCAGCAATCGCGGCGGCTACTGGAAGGAAGGCCGCTGCAATCTCGACGCGGTCGAGTTCTCGGTGATCAACGACGACGCGGCGCGCATGCAGGCGCTGATGGCCGGCGAAGTCGATGTCAGCCACCGCGTGGTGGTCTCGCTCATCGACCAGATCAATGCCGCGGGGAGCTACGAGATCGTCCAGGCCGCGGCGGGCTACCACTTCAACCTGCCGATGCTGGTCGACAAGGCGCCCTATACCAACAACGACGTTCGGCTGGCCCTGAAATACGCGATCAACCGCCAGAAGGTCGTCGAGCTGATGTTCGGGAAATACGCCCGCGTCGGCAACGATCACCCGATCCCGGAATCGGATCCCTTCCACAACAACGAACTGCCGCAGCGGGAATACGATCCGGAGAAGGCGGCGTTCCATGCCAGGAAGGCGGGCCTCGGCGTCTCCGACGTCATTCTCTCCGCCTCCGACGCGGCCTTCAACGGCGCGATCGACATGTCGGTGCTGTTCCAGGCGACCGCTGCGGCCGCCGGGATCAACGTCACCGTGCGCCGCGAGCCGGGCGACGGCTTCTGGGACAATGTCTGGCTGAAGGCGCCGTTCATGACCTCATATTGGGGTGGCCGCCCGGCGGCGACCCAGATGCTGGCAACCGCCTATCAGTCGACCGCCCCCTGGAATGACACGCACTGGAACGACGCAGGCTTCGACAAGCTGCTGGCGGACGCCAAGGCGACCACCGACCAGGCCAAGCGCAAGACCTATATCTGGGAAATGCAGCGCATGCTCCATGAAGAGGGCGGCGCCATCATCCCGCTGTTCAAGGACTGGCTCGACGTCCACGACAGCAAGGTCAAGGGCCATACGCCGCACGGCATGTTCGACCTGTGCAACGGCCGCATCGCCCAGAAGGCGTGGATCGAGGCCTAGGCGGAATAGCAATCGCTGCGGCGGCGGACGTTCGGTCCGCCGCCGCAGCTTTTTGATCTGCGCGTCCCGCCGGATTTTTCATGCGTTCCGCCCATCGGCCCTTGGAGCCGGAAGGGGATGGCGGTAGTCTCGCGTGAACGCAGCCAACAGGGGAAGGTTGGTAGGGGGATCAATGCTGAAACTGCTCGTTCAGCGGCTGGCGCTCGGGGTGGCCACGTTGCTGGCGGTCTCCGTCCTGATCTTCTGGGTCACCGAATTGCTGCCCGGCGACCTGGCCAGCAACATCCTCGGCCAGTCGGCAACGCCGGAGAACATTGCCGCCATTCGCGCGGAACTCGGGCTCGACCGGCCGGCGGTCGAACGCTACACGGAATGGCTGGGTGACGCGGTGCAGGGCGATCTCGGCAAGTCCCTCGCCAACAAGCGTCCGGTCATCGACGTCATCGGGCCGCGCCTCGTCAACACGCTGTTCCTTGCCATCTATGCCGCGGTCATCGCGGTGCCGCTCTCGGTCCTGCTCGGCATCCTGGCGGCGATCTACCGCAACAGCGTCTTCGATAAGGGGGTGAACATCGCTTCGCTGGCCGCCATCTCCATGCCGGAATTCTTCATCGGCTATTTCCTGATCCTGTTCATGTCGGTGCAGTTGAAGTGGTTCCCGGCCATCGCCACCATCAAGCCGGAGCAGGGCTTCTTCCAGCACCTCTACGTCACCTTCCTGCCGATGCTGACCCTGATCCTGGTGGTCATCGCGCATATGATGCGCATGACCCGCACCTCGGTCCTGTCGGTCATGTCCAGTCCCTATGTCGAGATGGCGGTGCTGAAGGGCATTCCGAAGGGCCGCATTGTGGTGCATCACGCGCTGCCCAACGCGCTGGCGCCGATCATCAACGTCATCGCCATCAACCTCGCCTATCTCATCGTCGGCGTGGTGGTGGTGGAGGCGGTCTTCACCTTCAACGGCCTCGGCCGGCTAATGGTCGACGCCGTCGCCAAGCGCGACATTCCGGTGGTGCAGGCTTGCGGCCTGATCTTCGCCATCGTCTTCATCGGCCTCAATCTGATTGCTGACGTGCTCTCGATCCTCAGCAATCCGCGCCTGCGGCATCCGCGGTGAGGTCGGCATGAACGTGCTCGGTTACCGCCTCACCCTCACCGCGCTGATCGGCTGGCTGATCATCCTGGTCTGCGTCGGCAGCGCGGTTCTGGCGCCCTGGATCGCGCCGCATGACCCGAACGCGCCGCTGGGGCAGCGCTGGGAAGCGCCCTCGGCGGAGCATTGGTTCGGCCTCGACCAGATCGGCCGCGACATGTTCTCGCGCATGCTCTATGGCGGCCGGATCTCCATCACGCTGGCCTTCCTCGCCACCTGCCTGGCCTTCGCCGTCGGCGTCGTCGCCGGTTTCGCGGCGGCGCTGCTCGGGCGCTGGGTCGACGTCGCGCTTTCGCGCATCGCCGACGTGATCCTCTCGATGCCGATCCTGATGTCGGCGCTCATCGTCATCTCGGCCGTCGGCTCCAGCGCCGCCGTCCTGATCCTCACCATCGGTCTGCTCTACGCGGTGATCGTCTTCCGCGTCGCGCGCGCCGTCGCCATGAACATTGTCGTGCTCGAATATGTCGAGGCGGCGCGGCTGCGGGGGGAAGGGCTCTTCTGGGTGATCCTGCGCGAGATCCTGCCCAATGCCCTGCCGCCGCTCGCCGCCGAGTTCGGCCTGCGCTTCAGCTTCGCCTTCCTGTTCGTGGCATCGCTCAGCTTCCTCGGCCTCGGCGTGCAGCCGCCGGATGCGGATTGGGGCAGCATGGTGAAGGAAAGCGCGCTGGCGATTCCCGCGGGTTTGGCCGCGCCGCTTTATCCGGCCGCCGCCATCGCCTTGCTCACCATCGGCGTCAACATGGTGGTCGACTGGCTGCTGTCGCTGCATTCGCGCCCCCACGGCGACAATGCGTGAGGGAAGGGAAGCAATGGCCGAATCCGCGACCAAGACCCAGCTGCTCGATGTGCGCAACCTGCGCATCGAGGCGGTGGCCGAGAGCGGCGCCCGTGTCACCCTGGTGGATGATGTCAGCTTCACCTTGAATCCGGGCGAGGTGCTCGGCCTCATCGGCGAATCCGGCGCCGGCAAATCGACCATCGGACTGTCGACGCTGGTCTATGCCCGCAGCGGCTGCCAGATCACCGGTGGGCAGATCGTCTTTCGCGGCCACGAGCTGCGCGAGCTGGGCATCGAGGCGCGGCAGTCCCTGCGCGGCGCCAAGGTCGCCTATATCGCCCAGAGCGCCGCCGCGGCATTCAACCCGGCGCACACGCTCTATGACCAGGTCTGCGAAGTGGCGCTGCAGCACGGCGTGATGAATGCGAGCCAGGCGCGGGTCGAGGCGGTCCGCCTGTTCCGCGAACTCGACCTGCCCAATCCCGAGACCTTCGGCAACCGCTATCCGCACCAGGTCTCCGGCGGCCAGTTGCAGCGCGCCATGGCGGCGATGGCGATGATCGCCAAGCCCGATCTGCTGGTGTTTGACGAGCCGACGACCGCGCTCGACGTCACGACGCAGGTGGAGGTGCTGGCCTCCTTCAAGAAACTGATCCGCGATCATGGCACGGCGGCGCTCTACATCACCCACGATCTGGCCGTGGTGGCGCAGGTGGCTGACCGCATCATGGTGCTGCGCCACGGCAAGATGGTGGAGGAGGGGGCGGCGACCCAGATCCTGCAGCAGCCGCGCATGGACTATACGCGCATGCTGGTGGCCGAGCGGGTTGCGGCGCAGGCGAGCACCTTCGTCGCGCCGCATGGCAGTTCGGCGCAGCCGATCCTGGCGACGCGCGACGTGGTCGCGTCCTATCGCAGCGGGCCGCGGGTCATCGACAACGTCTCGATCGAGTTGATGCGGGGCGACACGCTGGCCGTGGTGGGCGAATCCGGCTCTGGCAAGAGCACCTTGGCCCGCGTCATCGTCGGCCTGCTGCCGCGCCAGGAGGGCGACGTGCTGTTCAACGGCGAGAGCCTGCCGCCGCGGCTGGAAAGCCGCAGCAAGGAACAGCACCGGCGCATCCAGATGATCTACCAGATGCCGGACGTGGCGCTCAATCCGCGCCAGACCCTGCTCGACATCATCGGCCGGCCGATCGCCTTCTATTTCAACAAGAGCCGCCGCGAAGTCCGCGCACGGGTCGAGGAACTGATGCGTCAGATCGACCTGCCGCTGGACTACATCAGCCGGCGGCCGGGCGAGCTCTCGGGCGGACAGAAACAGCGCGTCTGCATCGCCCGTGCGCTCGCCGCCGAGCCGGACGTCATCATCTGCGACGAGGTGACCTCGGCCCTCGATCCCCTGGTGGCGGACGAGATCCTTCGCCTGCTGCGCCGGATCCAGGACCAGACCGGTGTCGGCTATCTCTTCATCACCCACGACCTCGGCACGGTGCGCCGCATCGCCAACAAGGTGGCGGTGATGTACAAGGGCCAGATGGTCGCCTATGGCGCGACCCAGCAGGTCTTCAACCCGCCCTATCATCCCTACACGGAATTGCTGCTGTCTTCGGTGCCCGAGATCCGGTCCGATTGGCTCGACGAGGTGCTGAGGAAGCGGCGCAAGGTGGTTAGATGAGTTTTCCGCGCAATGCGGCGGGCCTGCCGCATCAGGTCAAGAAGATCGAGCATTTCTGGATCACCCTCAAGGACGGCTGCCGCCTTGCCGCGCGCATGTGGCTGCCGGAGGTCGCTGAGCAGAAGCCGGTGCCGGCGATCCTGGAATACATCCCCTACCGCAAGCGCGACGGCACGCGTGGCCGCGACGAGCCGATGCATGGCTATTTCGCCGGCCACGGCTATGCCGCCATCCGCGTCGACATTCGCGGCTCCGGCGAATCCGACGACGTGCTCCAGGACGAGTATCTGCAGCTGGAGCTGGACGACGCCGTCGAGGTGATCGACTGGATCGCGGCGCAGAAATGGTGCGACGGTAAGGTCGGCATGATGGGCAAATCCTGGGGCGGCTTCAACTGCCTGCAGGTCGCGGCGATGCGGCCGAAGCAGCTGAAGGCGGTGCTCTCGGTCTGCTCAACCGACGACCGCTATCGCGACGACATCCACTACATGGGGGGCTGCCTGCTGAACGACAATCAGTGGTGGGGCGACATCATGCTCGCCTACCAGTCGCGCCCCGCCGATCCGGCGTTGTTCGGGCCAGGCTGGAAGGAGAACTGGCTGAAGCGCATCGCCGGGATGCCGTTCTGGCCGGCTTTGTGGATGCGGCATCCGACGCGCGACGACTATTGGCGCCACGGCTCGATCTGCGAGGATTACAGCGCCATCCAGTGCCCGGTTTTTCTGGTCGGCGGCTGGGCGGATGCCTACACGAACGCCATCCCGCGCATGTTGGCGAACCTCAAGGCGCCGCGGCGCGCGGTGATCGGTCCCTGGGCGCATCTCTATCCGCATGACGGCGTGCCCGGCCCCGCGATCGGCTTCCTGCAGGAAGCGGTCAAATGGTGGGATTATTGGCTGAAGGGCGCGGCGAACGGCGCGATGGATGGGCCGATGCTGTGGGCCTGGCTGGAAGACGGCGAACGCCCGGCCACTACCGCGACACACAAAGCCGGCCGCTGGGTCGGCGCCGAAGCCTGGCCGGACAAGGCGGGCGTGGCGGCGAAGGCATGGCATTTGGGCAGGGGCGTCCTCGCGGAATCCGCACAGCCCGCCGCCGATCTGCCGATCTGCTCGCCGCAGAATGTGGGCGCGGCCGGCGGCGAATGGATGGGGGCGGGATGTGCCGGCGAAGGTCCGGCCGACCAGCGCCTCGACGATGCGGGTTCGCTGGTGTTCGATTCCGCGCCGCTCGCGGGCGAGTTCGACCTGCTGGGCACACCGGTGCTGGATCTCGAGTTCACCGTCGACAAGCCGGTGGCCCAGGTGGCGGTCCGGCTCAGCGACCTGTGGCCGGACGGCGCCGCGCAGCGGGTCAGCTACGCGGTCTTCAACCTCAACCATCTCGCCGGTCATGACCGGCCGCAGAAGCTGGTGCCGGGGCAACGCTACAAGGCGCGGATCGAGTTCAATGCCTTGGGACATCGCTTCCCCGCTGGCCACCGTCTGCGCGTTTCGATTTCCACCGCCTATTGGCCGCTGATCTGGCCAAGCCCGGAACGCGTCACCCTGACGGTGCACACCGCCGGGACGCAGCTCAAGCTGCCGGTCCGCGCGCCGCAGCCGGGCGACGGCGCCGCGCCATTCGAGCGGCCGGAATCCGCACCGGCTGCGCCGACCACCAAAGTCGCGGAGGGCAAGCTGCATCGTTCCGTGACCCATGACCTGATCGGCGGCGGCGTCACCTATGTCACCGACGTCGAGGGCGGCGTGTTCGGCGAGGGTGTTTCGCGCTTCGAAGAGATCGACACCGTCGTCAATCATGGCATCCGGCGCGAATTGTTCATCCGGCCGGACGATCCGTTGAGCGCCCGCTTCCACGACCGGCAGATACACGACCTGAAGCGCGCCGGCTGGGACATCCACGTCGAGGTCGACACGGTGATGACCTGTACCAAGGATGCGTTCATCCTGACCGGCAAGCTGGACGCTTTCGAGAACGGCCAGCGTGTGGCCAGCCGGAACTGGCGCGAGAGCTTCAAGCGCGAGTTCAGCTAGCGGTTACCGGCAGGAAGCCTGACGCTTTAACGAATCTCTGTTCAGCGGATCCGCCCCTACTATCGGCACCTGCGACACTAGTTCTTCATGCGGGCCAAGCGTTCTTCGCTATACTGCCAAAAAATCGTCATAGGCGAACGATGCGCGCGGGTGGAGGAAAGCATGCTGACTTTCGATGATTGCCTCGGTCTCTGCGATCTGACGGAAGAGGAAGTTGCGGCGATCGCCGAGCATGAGCATCTGCCGATGATCGTGGCGGCTGAACTCGGCAACTATATCATCCAGGGATCGGACGGTGCCCTGCGCGTGAAGCGCATCATCATCGATGACATCCGCCATGCGGCCAGCGTGGGCGACCTGACCCATGTTCTGGCGTTGAAGCTGGTGCTGCGCCACTTCGTCGAGCGGCATCCGGAATGCCGCGGTAAGCCCGGCGCCACGCGCGAGGCAAAGAACGACGTCGTGCGGAAGTTCCTCGAGAAGATTCCGGGCCACGCGTCCCTGTCGCTGGCGAGTTGAGGTTAGCCCTGCTGCTGCGCGCGGGGGATGCCGCCCCAGATTTCCGGCTTCTCGGCGTGGAAGGCGAAGCCGAGCATCAGGCTTGCCGCGATCCGTTCCGCGCGCGTGAGGAACGCCCGCGCCAGGGGCGGGTCGAACAGGTTCTCCGCCGTTTCGCCGAACAGTGCCAGCCAGCGGGCGAAATGGTGCGGCTCGATGCCGGTGAGCTTGATATGCGCCGGGATCGGGCGGCCCTTGTAGCGCCCGGTCGTGTTCATCACCGAGGACCAGAAATCGCACATGGTTTTCAAATGCGGGGTCCAGTTGTCGCCAATGACGCGCTCGAAGATGGGACCCAGCTCCGCGTCCTTGCGGATGCGGGCATAGAACGTGGTCACCAGATCCTCGATCTGGGCGTCGCTGGGGCCGTCGGAATTGGTCGCGATTGTCATCGGGCGTCGCCGCTGTTGCTCGGAGACCCAGACATAGCCGCTCCGGCCGCCTGCGCAAGTGGGCCAACTGACGCAGATAAGCCCATAGAATGATTGAGGTTGTGCTGAAAAGCCGGGTATAGAAGGGCAACTTTGAGGGCAAGGCGCGGCATATAGCATGACCCGGACAGCGGACATCATCGTCATCGGCGGCGGCATCGCCGGCGTCTCGGCTGCGGCGGAAATCGCCGCCGGCGGCGCCAGCGTCCTGGTGCTGGAGATGGAAAGCCAGCCCGGCTACCACGCCACCGGCCGCTCGGCCGCCATGTATGAACCGATCGACGGTCAGCCCCTGGTCCGCGCCCTGACGCGCGCCAGCGGGCGGTTTCTCGAATCCCCGCCAGAGGGCTTTGCCGCCGCGCCGCTGCTGTCGCCGCGCGGGGTCATCATGCTCGGTTATCCCGGCGATGAGCCGGCCATCGCCGTCGCGAAGCAGGCCGGCTATGAGGAGGTCGATGCCGGTTTCGCCCGCGCCAGGCTGCCGATCCTCAAGACCGAGGGCGCCATCGCCATTCTGTGGGACGGCTTGGCGCAGGATATCGACGTCGATGCGCTGCATGCCGGCCGGCTGCGGGCGCTGCGCCAGACGGGTGGCGCGATCGTCATCGATGCCATCGTGCGGCGCGGCGTTCGCGACGGCGGTGTCTGGCGCCTGGAGACGGCCGCGGGCCGGTTCGAAGCGCCGATCGTCGTCGCCGCGGCGGGCGCCTGGTCCGATCTGGTGGCGCAATCCTGCGGCGTCCAGCCGGTCGGCCTGCAGCCGAAGCGGCGCAGCGCCGCGATCATCGCCGGCCCGGCGGGCTTGGCGGTGCAGAATTGGCCGGAAGTCCTGCCCGCCGATGTCGGGTTCTACTGCAAGCCCATGGCCGGCAAGCTGATGCTCTCGCCGGCCGAGGAAGACCCGGTGGAACCGCATGACGCCTGGGCCGACGACCTGCGCCTGGCCGAGGCGGTCGAGCGGCTGGAGGCGACGCTCGACATGAGCGTGCAACGCCTGGAGCGCAGCTGGGGCGGCTTGCGCACTTTCGCGCCGGACGGCTTGCCGGTGGTGGGCTTCGATCCGAGGGCGGACGGGTTCTTCTGGCTGGCCGGGCAGGGCGGCTACGGCATCCAGACTTCGCCCGCGCTGGCGCGGGTGGCGGCGGCGCTGGTCGCCCAACACGACCTGCCGGGAGACTTGGCGCGCGCGGGAATCTCGCGCGACGCCCTCAGTCCCGCACGGTTCGGATAATCCTCCGCCGTCGCGCACCAACGCCCTTGTGGAAGATAGACGACAACCGGGTGTTCGCAGCCGCTATTTGCTGCATCCATGCTGCGTGCCGGCCGAGGCACAGAGCTCTTGCGTTCCGTTCCAGCGATTGAGCCGCCAGACATAGAAGGCTGCGCCGCCATCGCCGGCTTGTTGACCAATTGCATCGGAGACAGTGAACGGACCGATCTGATCGCTCGGACCCGCCACCTGGTTGCAGCGCACATTGCTGCTTGTGGTCTGGCAGAGGTAGAGCGACCCGTCGATGCGATTGACTTTCCAGATGTAGAACACCGGTGCGGCGCCGACCTGCGCTGATACGAAGGGAGAGGAGAAGTCGAACACCGGTTCCTCCGTCCTCGTATCCCTTGCTTGCGCCGAGGATGCGGCCAGGATCGCTGCCGTGAAGATCGGCGCCCACAACCGCTTCTGATAGACCGACGTGCTATGCATTTCAGCCTCCCAGGTTGATAGACGCGCCAGTCTACGCGCGCGGCGCGGCATCCGGCAAACAATCGTGGCGGCGGCGGGCGGGCTGGGCCGGGGCGGTCGCGCCAACACGTAGCGCCAGTCCTGAATTGACCCACGGCGACACCAGTCATCGCCCCGGGGAAGGGGCATGGATGACGCTTCGCGCCGCGTCGCGACCCCAGATCCCGGGGTGGCATTCATTAAGACAAATTACTGCGACGTCCGTGCCAATCTGGTGGATCGTGGAGTTGTCCGGCCGTGGTCATTGCTTGAGATCGTCGCGCCGAGGCCGGCCAAGGGCGCCGGACCTTGGTGCGCTGGCTGTCAGCACTAGCCTTCGGTGGGGCTGGAGCTCTGCACCCCGGTTTGCGTCGACCTTCGCATTGTCTCCGATGTTGCGGTCTCACCCTTGTCCGTCATCTCGAGGACAATCGCGGCATACATGATGGACCAGAGGATGAGCGAAATGATTGCTGCCACGCCAAAAGCCATCGCCGCGAGCGGGTGGATGGACCCGAGCAGTCCCGCGAAGCTCGCCGTCGTGGAAACGGCGCCGACCAGGGACAGGACGTATGACAAAAGCCTGCATATGCCGGAGTCGAAAAAGCGAAACCCGGCAGGACCGAAATAGGAGGCCACGCTATGAGCGGCGGTCAGGGCGATGCAGGCCGGAATGCCAATGCAGGCGGCGATGATGGAGATCTTCGAGGATAGCGAGTGGTATTCCGTTCGCGATGCGAAGAGGACGATCGCGAAGCACACGGCGGCCTCACCGAGAGCCAGCCTGCGAAGAATGGGGATTGCGAAGCTTCGGAACTCGCGCTCGCTCTCGGCCAGCTTGGCGGTCGCGGCCTCCTCGCCCACACCATCGATCCGCGCGCCGGTCCGATTACTGTTAGCGACCTGGGCGCGAAGGTCGCCGTCGCGGGGACCTGACGGCCCGCTGGGAGGTGTGTTGCTGCTCATGTTCATGTCTTCCGACAGCATCCGTCTGGTCGTTGCCCGCGCTATCGGGTCGCTGAGTTCTTCTCCGCCACCCCCAGAGCCAAGTCAACGCTCTACCGGGCATCCTGTACCTCACAGATTAACTGTGGCTTTAAGTTTCTTGCAGCCCTGCCGGCTGGATTCCCGGCTCGGGATCACATCGGGCGGTAGCTGCTGCCGGTTTTCATCGCTATGGGCGGGTTTCCTGCCTCACGCCGTTGATGTAGACGGAGATGATCGTCTCGTCGCCCGGCTCGTGTTGCTTGGCGACGGGCGTGATCTGCGCCTGGATACACTTCCAGCCGCCGGCTTCATGGATATAGGTATCCGTGTAGGTCGACATGGCGGCGACCTCGCCTCCGTCGCGGCGCACGATTTCCTTGTTGGTCGCACGCACCAGGGCGACGTCGCCGATGATCGTGATCAGTTCATCCCGGACATCCCAATAGCGGATGACCTGTGGGTCGAACCCCTTGGCCCATTTGCGCAGATACGTGGCGCGGTCGACCCGCCCGCCGTTGCTGCGGATGTAGATGAATTCGGGATGCAGGATCGCATCATGCGAGCTGACGTCGTTCCTGACGAAATTGTCAATGAACAGCGCGTTGAGCCGGCGCAATTCCCGCAGCGCAGCTGAGGGCGCCGGGTGGTCGCTCGAAGCGTGGCTGGTCATGTCCCGCCATCCTTTCCCATGGCGCCGGACCATGCCGCCAGGCCGGCGGTACCGCTTGGCGGAAATTGCGGATGGGGCGGTGCCGGGCGGCAGCCGTCACGGGCCGGCCCGAGCCACACGCTTGAATTCATTGATCTGCAAGGGAAATGGTGCTGCCGAGAAGGATTGAACTTCCGACCCCGTCCTTACCAAGGACGTGCTCTACCACTGAGCTACGGCAGCACCGTGATGCGGGGCAGAGATGCTGCCCCCCGAAAGCGGCGGGACAATGCCATGCGCGATCTGGCATGGCAAGACCTGGGCGGGTCGCGGGCCCGGGCGGTCGGAAAACCGCCCGTCGGGGACCGATTTCATCGAATTTCCATCGATCCGCCATCGTTCCAACATGCCCGGGGGGTATCCACGCGGGCGCCGGAAGCGGTTGAAATCCCAGCCGATTCGGCGGTGGAGGGCAGCATGGTGGCAAACTTGATGGGGTGGTGGCAGCAGTTCCGGACGCGACGACGCCACCGGCAAGACATCCAGGCCTTCAATCGCCTCATGGATGCCCGCGCGGCGCGCCGGGCAGCCTGACCGCGGGATCGATCCGGCCAGCTGACCTGGATTGACCGCGGCAGCGCCCTTGGCTACTTCCCTGCCAACCAGGCAGGGCGAGGACATGACTTCATCCAAGGCGAAAATGACGGCTGGTCAGCCGGCGGCGCCGGACGCCGTTAAGGAGACCACGCCCGACGCGCGACTGTCGGCCGCCTTGCGCGACAACCTCAAGCGGCGGAAGGCCCAGCAACGGGCGCGCGCACAGGGGCCGGCGGGGACGTCCGGTCAGGGCGGCCCGGCGGACGGCGACCAGGGCGCGTGAACGACCAGGCCGCGCCCGACGCCAGCCTTGAGCGCCACAAAACCTTCAAGTACAAAGCTTTAACCGGGGCGCCGGGCGGCGCGCCGACCCGTCTCAAGAGTCCATCCTAAAGGATTGAATTTATGGGCATCATGCCGGACACCTGGATCCGAGAGATGTCGCTCAAGCGCGGCATGATCGAGCCATTCATCGAATCGCAGAAGCGCGAGGGCGTGATCTCCTACGGCGTCTCCTCCTATGGCTACGACGCCAGGGTGTCGCGCGAGTTCAAGATTTTCACCAACGTCAACAGCGCCGTCGTCGACCCGAAGGACTTCGCCACTGACAGCTTCGTCGACCGCGAGACCGACGTGTGCATCATCCCGCCGAATTCCTTCGCGCTGGCGCGGACTGTCGAGTATTTCCGCGTGCCGCGCGACGTGCTGGTCATCTGCCTCGGCAAATCGACCTACGCGCGCTGCGGCATCATCGTGAACGTGACGCCGCTCGAGCCGGAATGGGAAGGCCACGTCACCCTGGAATTCTCCAACACCACGCCGCTGCCGGCGAAGATCTATGCCAATGAGGGGGCCTGCCAGTTCCTGTTCCTGAAGGGCGAGGGCGCGTGCGAGACTTCGTATCGCGACCGCGCCGGCAAATACATGAAGCAGACCGGCGTCACCCTGCCGCGTCTCTGAGGAATAGCTGAGTCATGGATCGCATTCGCATTCGCGGCGGCAAATCGCTCAAGGGTGAGATCCGCATCAGCGGCGCCAAGAACGCGGCGCTGCCGCTGATGGCGACCTCGCTGCTGACCGATGGCGAGGTGCGCCTGGACAGCGTCCCGGACCTGGCCGACATCACCACCATGACCAACCTGCTGGCGCAGCACGGCGTCGAGGTGACCACCAAGCTGGCCGGCAAGGAGCGCTCGGTCACGCTCTCCGGCGCCAACATCACCGATACCACGGCACCCTACGACCTGGTGCGCAAGATGCGCGCCTCGGTCCTGGTGCTCGGGCCGCTGGTCGCCCGCCACGGCCAGGCCAAGGTGTCGCTGCCGGGCGGCTGCGCCATCGGCACGCGCCCCGTCGATCTGCACATCAAGGGGTTGCAGCAGCTGGGCGCCGAGATCGATCTGCGCGAGGGCTACATGTATGCCCGCGCGCCGCAGGGCGGCCTGATCGGCGCCGAAGTGAATTTCCCCAAGGTGTCGGTCGGCGCCACCGAGAACCTGTTGATGGCGGCGACGCTGGCAAAGGGCGAAACGCAGCTGATCAACGCGGCGCGCGAACCAGAGATCACCGACCTGGCGAAATGCCTGATCGGCATGGGCGCCGAGATCGAGGGCCTGGGCACCGATCACCTGCGCATCCGCGGCGTCGAGCGCCTGCACGGCACGACGCACAAGGTGGTGGCCGACCGCATCGAGGCCGGCACCTATGCCATGGCCGCCGCCATCACCAATGGCGAGGTCGAGCTCATCGGCGTGCATCACGAGCTGATCGCGGCGGTCTGCGCGACCCTGCAGCAGGCCGGTGTCCAGTTCACCGAGACGCCGCGCGGGCTGAAGGTCAGCCGGGCCAACGGCGATCTGCTCGGCGTCGACGTGATGACCGAGCCGTTTCCCGGCTTTCCCACCGATCTGCAGGCGCAGATGATGGCGCTGATGACCACGGCGCAGGGCGCCTCGATGATCACCGAGACGATTTTCGAGAACCGCTTCATGCATGTGCCGGAGCTGCTGCGGATGGGCGCCAGCATCAACGTGCACGGCGCCTCGGCGATGGTGCGCGGGGTGAAGCGTCTGACCGGCGCCCCGGTGATGGCGACGGACCTGCGCGCCAGCGTCTCGCTGGTCATGGCGGGCCTTGTGGCAGAAGGCGACACCATCCTGAACCGCGTCTATCATCTGGATCGCGGCTATGAGCGCCTGGTGCAGAAGCTGGCGGCCTGTGGGGCGGAGATCGAGCGCCTGGCCGATGGTGCGGCGGAATGAGCGGTGCGCTCAAGATCATCGCGCGCGACGCGGAGGACCTGACGGTCGTCTCCGCCTGCCTGCAGGATGCGCTGGTGCCGCTGACCGAGACCCGCTACCTGCCGCAGGAGCGGCGCTTCATCATGGTGGTGAACCGCTTCCGCTGGGAACGTGCCGCGGCCACCAGGCCGCCGATGGGAATGGCCACCGACGCGACCTTCGACGACAGCACCGATTTCGGCGACCTGCAGCGCATCAATTGCGGCATCTGCATCGACCGGGTGCTGGCGGTGCGCAGCCGGGGGATCGACCAGTCCAAGCCCGACGAGTTCCTGGCCCTGCTGTCGCTGCAGCTGGACGGCGGCAAGCTCAGCCTGATGTTCGCCGGCGGCGGGGTCATCCAGCTCGATATCGAGGGGCTGGCGTTCTACATGCACGACCTCGGCACGGCGTGGCCCACGCGATGGCGGCCGGAGCACGGCGCCACGCGCACCAGGGACGAGGCGACCCGCGGATGAGCCGGACGGAGAGCAAAGACGGGGCGGGCGGAGCCTTCGTCCTGGCGCTGCCCAAGGGCCGCATCCTGCGCGAGCTGGCGCCGCTGCTGGCGCGCGCCGGGATCGTGCCGGAGCCCGATTTCAACAACGAGGATTCGCGCAAGCTGCGCTTCGCCACCAGCGATCCGCTGCTGGAGATCATCCGCGTGCGCAGCTTCGACGTCGCCACCTTCGTCGCCTTCGGCGCGGCGCAGCTGGGCGTCGCCGGCAACGACGTGCTGCTGGAATTCGACTATCCGGAGATCTACGCGCCGGTCGATCTCGGCATCGGCAAGTGCCGCCTGGCGGTGGCGGAGCCGGCCGAGATGGTGGGCGGCGACGATCCGGGTCGCTGGTCGCATATCCGGGTCGCCACCAAGTACCCGAACATCACCCGCGCGCATTTCGCCGCGCGCGGCGTGCAGGCCGAGTGCATCAAGCTGTCCGGCGCCATGGAGCTGGCGCCGATGCTGGGCCTGACCCGCCGCATCGTCGACCTGGTTTCGACCGGCGCCACGCTCAAGGCCAACAACCTGGTGGAGATCGAGCACATCGCCGACGTGACCTCGCGCCTGGTGGTCAACCGCACCGCCTGGAAGACCCATCCGGAGCAGATCGGCGGCTGGATCGAGCGGCTGCGCACAGCGGCCGGCGCCGCGTGAGCGGGGCCGCATGACCGAGACCGGGCCGCGGCGGCGCGTCGTTCGCATCGACCTGGAGGACGCGGCCTCGCTCCGGCAGTCGGCGGAGGCGGAGCAGGAGCGCGCCGTCGCCATCTTCGACCTCCTCGAAGAGAACGAGTTCACTCCGGCGATCGAGCATCCAGGGCCCTATCATCTCTCCCTTGCCGTGGCCGAGAACCGCCTGGTCTTCGACATCCGCGATACCGACGACCAACCGGTCTACAAGTTCATCCTGTCGCTCACGCCGCTGCGCCGCATCATCAAGGAGTATTTCGACGTCTGCGAGAGCTACTACGCGGCGATCAAGAATTCGAGCCTGTCGCAGATCGAAGCCATCGACATGGGGCGTCGCGGCCTGCACAACGAGGGCTCCGAGATCCTGCGCGACCGCCTTGCCGGCAAGGTGGAGGTGGATTTCGGCACCGCCCGCCGCCTGTTCACGCTGATTTGCGCACTGCACATGAAGACCTGAGGCGGGCATGGCAACCGCGCCCGGCAGCGTCCTGTTCTGTTGCACCTACAATGCGATCCGCTCGCCGATGGCGGAGGGCATCCTGAAATACCTGCACGGCAAGCGCATCTTCGTCGATTCCGTGGGCGTGCGCGCGGAGGAGATCGACGGCTTCGTGGTCGCGGTGATGGACGAGATCGGCATCGACCTGTCGAAACACCGGCCCAAGACCTTCGACGACCTGGAGGACACGTCCTTCGATCTCATCATCTCGCTGTCGCCCGAGGCGCAGCACAAGGCGGTCGAGATGACCCGCACCATGGCCTGCGATGTCGAGTTCTGGCCCACCATGGACCCGAGCGTCATCGAAGGCGGCCGCGAGGAGCGCCTGGAGGCCTATCGCGAGGTGCGCGACCGCCTGATGGAGCGCATCCGCGAGCGCTTCCCGCCTAGCGCCGCTCCGCAGATCTGACCGGCTGGTCGCGCCCGAGGATTTCCACCATTTTGCGGATCAGGTCCTGCCGCCGATAGGGCTTGCTGAGGATGTCGTCGAAGCCGTCCGCCCGGTTGGCGGCGCGGATCGAGCCCTCGGCGAATCCCGACGTCAGCAGCGTCTTCAGCCCCGGGCGCAACCGGCGCGCGGCGCGGGCCAGTTCCGTGCCCGCCATGCCGCCCGGCATCACGATGTCGGTGAACAGCAGATCGATGTGGCGATCGGATTCCAGGATCGTCAACGCGGCCGCGGCATTGGCCGCCTCGACCACATTGCAGCCCAGATCGCGCAGCAGCTGACAGACCACTTTGCGGACGTCGGGATTGTCTTCGACCACCAGGATGTCCGCGTCCAGCGTCACCGCACCCGGCTCGTCGAGCGCCGGCAGGGCCATCGGCGCCGTCACGTCGATCGCGCGCGGCAGATATAGGCGCACGGTGGTGCCGTGGTCGACCTCGCTGTAGATCTTCACATGCCCGCGGGACTGCTTGGCGAAGCCGTAGACCATGCTGAGCCCGAGGCCGCTGCCCTTGCCGTGCTCCTTGGTGGAGAAGAACGGCTCGAAGACGCGCCCGAGCAGTTCCGGCGGGATGCCGCGGCCGGTATCGGAAACCGCGACCATGACGTAGTCACCCGGCGCCACGTCGATATTGCTGGTCGCGTAGTCCTGGTCGAGATGGACGTTGGCCACTTCCAGGGTCAGCAGCCCGCCCTCAGGCATTGCATCGCGCGCGTTGATCGCCAAGTTGGCGATCGCCGATTCGACCTGGGATGGGTCGGCCAGGGCGGGCCACAAGTCCGTGGCGACCTCGCACTTCACCTCGATCTGCTCGCCGAGGGTGCGGCCGAACAGCTCGCGCGTGGCGGTCACCACGGCGCCGAGATCGAAGGACCGCGGCGACAGCGCCTGGCGCCGCGAGAAGGCGAGCAGCTGGCGGATCAGCGCCGCGCCGCCGAGGCTCGCCTTCATGGCCAGCTCGAGCGGCTCCTGCGCCGCCGGGACGTCGCGAATGTGGGTCTGCAGCAGGTCGAGGTTGCCGATGACGACCGCCAGCAGATTATTGAAGTCGTGCGCCAGGCCGCCGGTCAGCTGGCCCACGGTCTCCATGCGCTGGGCGTGCTCCAGCTGGCGCTGCATCACCTTGCCTTCGGTGGTGTCCTCGACGATGCAGACCGCGCCACGCACCCGGCCCTCCGCGTCGTAGAGCGGCGCGCCGGAGATGCGCAGGTTGGGCGACCCGTCGATGCCGGGATAGGAGGCCTCGACGTCGCGCAGGACCTGGCCAGCGAGAAGCCGCTGGAAGGTTTCGTTGAGATCCTCCGTGCCGTCGCGCAGCAGGGAGACATAGGGCTGGCCGACGATGCTGGCGGCCGGGATGCCGAAGATCTTCTCCGCGTTCTTGTTCCAGACGATGACCCGGCGCAGGGAATCGATGCCGAGGATGGCGACGGGCGACGACTGTACGACGGCATCCAGCGCCTGGTTGGTCTGTTGCATGGTCGCGATCATGGTTTCGCGGTCGGTGGTGTCGCGGATGATCAGGGTGAAGATCGTCCGCCCTTCCTCGATCAGCCGCGAAACATAGGCCTCGGCCGGGAAGACGGTGAGCGAGCTGCGCTGGAATCTGAGCTGGCCGGGCAGGGCGATCTGGGCGGAGCCTTCGCCGGAGGTGAAGAAGGCGATGAGCTGGCGCCGCATCACCGGTGCCAGTTCCGGCGGCAGCAGGACATCGATGCTCTGGCCGATCAGATCCACGGCCGGACATTCGAACAGCCGCTCCGCGGCGAGATTGAAAAGGGTGATGCGGAATGCCTCGTCGAGCGTGACGATGGCGTCGGGGGCGAGCGAGAGAATCTGACGGTAGCGCGCTTCCATCGCGCTGCGCCTGGCTTCGGCCCTGGCGTGCTGGCGGCGCAGGATGGCATCGCGCAGTTCGCGGGCGATGGCCGGCCCGAGGCGCCGCAGGCTGCTCTTGGTGATGTAGTCCTGGGCCCCGGCCTTCATGGCGGCGACCGCGACATCCTCGCCCATCACGCCGGAGACGAAGATGAAGGGCAGGTCGGGCCGCGCTTCCTGGACGACCGCCAGCGCATCCATGCCGGAGAAACCGGGCAGCCTGTAGTCGCAGAGCACCACGTCCCAGTCCTGGGCCTCCAGCGCGGCCTTCAGCCCCTCGACCGTCTCGGTGCGCTCCGCCGCCAGGTCGAAGCCGTCGCGCCGGAGCTGCCGCAGCAACAGTTCCGTGTCGTCGGTCGAATCGTCGATGACGAGGACGCGCAGCTGGCCACTCATCCCTGCGATTTCGCCTCCCAGACCCGATGCGGGTGCATGCTGAACATGTAGGCGCCGCTCATTGCATTGTGAAGTAGAAGGTGGCGCCTTCGCCGGGGCGGGACCGTGCCCAGATGCTGCCGCCGTGGCGCCGGATGACGCGCTGGGCCGTCGCCAGGCCGATACCCGTTCCTGGGAATTGCTGGGCTCCATGCAGCCGCTGGAACGGCCGGAACAGGTCGGCGGCGTCGGCCATGTCGAATCCGACGCCATTGTCGCGCACGAAGAAGACCGGGCCTGAGGCGGTCATTTCCTGGCCCACGCTGATCGCGGCGGACTCCGACCGGCGGCTGAACTTCCAGGCGTTGCCGAGCAGGTTCTCCAGCAGGATTCGCAGCAGGCGCGGATCGGCGCTCACGCGCAGCCCGGGGGCGATTTCGGCCGCGGCCACGCGCTGCGGCTCGCTTGCCGCCAGATCGGCCAGGATTTCTCCGGCCAGGCGGCTCAGGTCCACGGTGGACCTGCTCATTTCCGTGCGCGAGACGCTGGCCAGTTGCAACAGGTCGTCGATCAGGGTCTCCATGCGCTGCGCCGCGTGACGCACGCGCTCGAGATGCGCGCGGGCGTCGGGGTCGAGCTTGTCGCCGACATCCTCCTGCAGCGCCCGGCTGAAACCCGCAATGGCGCGCAATGGCGCCCGGAGATCGTGCGACACCGAATAGCTGAAAGCCTCGAGCTCACGGTTGAGGCCTTCGAGCTCGGCGTTGTCCAGCCGCAGACGGCGATTGAGCTCCTGAATCTTGCGATCGGTCTCGCGCTGGACGGAGACGTCGCGGATGCCGCAGACGACTCCGAGGCTGGAATCGGTCATGGTCGGGTTGAGGCTGATCGAGATGGGGAATTCGCCGCCATCCTTGCGGACGCCGCGCAAGTCCTCGTTCGCGCCGTTCTGGCGCGTCAGGGGCGCGGCGAGATACGCCGCGCGACACGCCGCGTGGCCGGCTCGGAGCGGCTCCGGAAGCAGCTTGTCGAACGCCTGTCCGATCAGCTCATAGCGGGGATAGCCGAACAGCCGCTCGACCTGAGTATTGACCAGCACAATGCGCCCGGCGCCGTCGACGACGACGATGCCGTCGGGGGCGGATTCCAACAGATCGCGGAACCGCGCCTCGCTGAGACGGATCTGTCGCTCCGAAGCCTGCCGTTGGACCTGGTGGTGCGCCAGGCGGATGGCGAGCGCCGCCAGCAGCAGGAGCAGCGCCCCCAGTGCGATGGTGACGTAGCGACGCAACTCCGCCGTCTGGGTCCATGCGGTCGCGGGCGGCGCGTAGGCGATGGCGATCCAGCTTGGCCCGCTCACCGGTGCGGCACCGGCCCCTTGCGGTGCGCTCAGCGGGGGGTAATCCTCGACCGTGATCCGCGCGGCGGAGAAGCGGCCCTGCGGCGTGTGCAGACCGGCGGCGGTTCCAGCCGCGATCTGCGGCCAGATCGTCGGGTAGGACGTGGCGAAGGATTCTTCCGTTGCCGCGCCCGGCGGCCCGATCAGCCAGTTGCCGCCTTCATCGAGCAGCCATAGCTGCACGTCGTGAGTGGCAAGCGACTTGAGCCGGTCGAACAGGTGCTGCGCGCGGAATTTGAGGATGACGATGCCGCGTTTCTGTCCTGTCGGGCTGACGATCGGCGTGGCGAAGCATATCGCGGGCGCCTGCTGCTGGATGGCGCCGGAAAACTCCGTTACCACCAGCTGCCCGGGAGCGAGATCTAGGGCCTGTCTCAACACCGGATCGTCGAGGAGGGCCGCCGAAGGGTCTGCGGGGACCGTCCCGGGTGCGCCATCCTTCCAGTCGACGCGCAGGATTTCCCGCCCGGCGGTGTCGACCAGCCGGAGCTGATCGTAGATCGCCCGGCTGCGTGCAAAGGCAAGATGCTCGTTCTGCAGGTGTCGGAGCGAGGCCGGATCGCCCTGGTCCAACCAGGTCGAGAGGGCGTCCTGATTGGCGAGGTAGATCGTGTCGGAAAGGGTATTTATCAGCGTCTGGGCCAGGCGCTGGCGGGCGGTTTCGACCATCCGCCGTTCCACCGCTTCGGCGCCGGCGCGGATCGCCGCCGCCTGGGAGGAATAGAACAGATAGGTCAGGGCCAGCGCGAGCACCGCCAGAGGCACAAAGATCAATGCCGCGCGCCAGATGATCGCTACATGCGCCTGCTTCTGCGACATCATCGGTCCGAAGCCGCCGCCGGCCTTGCGCCGTCGTCCGGGCGCCCGTGCCCGATCGAGATCCGAAAGCGGCCGATGTTCCCCACGCTGTTGCTGCGACGGCCGAGAGAGGCATCGCAGCGATTCGTACACTCAGCCATAAGGTGCCCACCGGCAACGATAATTTAGGACGCCGAAACCGGTGAGGAAAATAATCATATACAAATGTCTGGCCCGAATCGAGGGCTTGATCTGGCCTGTCCCGGCGCGGAAGGCCTGATATCCGTCCTCGGCCTGCAAGCCCCGTCCTGTGCGTCTCCTCCGGCAATTGAGGAATCCGCCAAAAAGGTTTATACCCCCGCGCAATTCGGGGCTCCCGCTCACGCTTTGAGTCCACGGAGCCCGGCAACCAAGGAAGCTACATGGCCAAGGAAGACCTGATCGAATTCTCCGGGACAGTCACCGAACTGCTCCCCAACGCGATGTTCCGGGTTAAACTGGACAATGAGCACGAAGTGCTCGCCCACACCTCCGGCAAGATGCGCAAGAACCGCATCCGCGTCCTCGCCGGCGACCGCGTGAACGTTGAGATGACGCCCTACGACCTGACCAAGGGGCGGATCACGTTCCGCTTCAAGTAAGTCCGAAAACCTCCATGCCACAGGGCCAGACGGGTCCGCGGACTCTGGTGCTGGCCTCCGGATCGCCCCGACGCCTGGACCTGCTCCGGCAGATCGGCCTCGATCCCGACCTGATCGATCCGCCCCATATCGACGAGACGCCGCGCCGCGCCGAGCAGCCGATGGCCTATGCCGTCCGCATGGCGCGGGAAAAGCTGGCGGCGATCGCCGCCCGACATCCCGGCGCCTGGGTCCTGGCCGCCGATACGGTGGTCGCCTGCGGCCGGCGCATCCTGCCCAAGGCCGAGACCGAGAGCCAGGCGCGCGACTGCCTGAAGCTGCTGAGCGGCCGGCGGCACCGTGTGCTCGGCGGCATCGCCGTCGCGTCGCCCGATGGCCGCATCGCCGGCCGGGTCGCCAGCACGGTCGTGGCGCTGAAGCGCCTGACCGGTGCCGAAATCGACGCCTATATCGCCAGCGGCGACTGGCACGGCAAGGCGGGCGGCTACGCCATCCAGGGCCGCGCCGCCGCCTTCATCCCGTGGATCAACGGCTCCTACAGCAACGTGGTCGGCCTGTCGCTCAGCGACGTCGCCGGCATGCTGGCCGGCCTGGGCTGGCGCTGAGATGCGGCACCGCATCTTCATCGCGGTCACCGACGGCGCGCTCGAGGTGTTTCGCTGGTCGGACGGGCGCCTGGCCCAAGCCATCCGCGAAATGCCCGAGACCAGGCCGCTCGCCGGCGCGGTTTTTCTGGGCAAGGTCGCCAAGCTCGAGCCCAGCCTGCAGGCGGCCTTCGTCGAAATCGGCCTGGATCGCCCGGGCCTGCTGCCGCTGAAGAAGCAGGGCAAGCAGCCGAACGAGGGCGAGAGCGTCGTGGTCCAGGTGCGCCGCGACGAGCGGGACGGGAAGGGCGTGCGCCTGTCCAGCTCGATCCAGAGCGAAACCGCCTATGCCGACAAGCTGGCAAAGGCGACGGCGCCGGCCTGCCTGGTGCCGCCGCCAAGCGCCTGGCAAAGCTGCCTCGCCGGGCTCAGCCCCGAGAGCGTGGAGGAGATCGTCTGCGACCGCCGGGTCGACGTGACTGCGGTGCAAGCTTGGTGCGCGATCCACGCGCCGGAACTGTCGCCGCGGGTGCGCCACCAGCCGCAGCGCGACTGGGAGCCTGCGCGCGCCGAGTTCGAGGAGCAGATCGCGGCCGCGCTGGAAGAGACTGTGACCTTGCCCTGCGGCGGCAACCTGCTGGTCGAGCCGGTGCGGACCCTCACCGCCATCGACGTGAATTCCGCTGCCGCCACGCGCCGCGCCGGTATGGAATTGACCGCGCTCACGGTCAATCTCGAGGCGGCAGCCGAGGTGCCGCGCCAATTGGCATTGCGCAACCTGGGCGGCATCGTCGTGGTTGATTTCATCGACATCGACAACAGGAACAAGCGCGAGCAGGTCTTGCAGCGCCTGCGCGACGCCGCGATCATCGACCCGGCCATCGAGTGGGTTGGCAACATCTCCCGGCTGGGCCTGGTCGAGATCCTGCGCCGGCGGCGCGGCCGCAGCTTGGCGGAAATGTGGGGTGCAGGGGCTTCGGCGCCGGAGGGTGACGCATGAACCAGGACGAACCGGCGCGACCGGCAAAAAAGGCAGCCAAAGGCGGCGCCTGCCCGGTCTGCGGCAAACCGGCCGAGGCGGCGCACCGGCCGTTCTGCTCCGACCGCTGCCGCAAGGTCGACCTCAATCGCTGGCTGAGCGAGGCCTACCGCATCCCCGCCGCCGAGCGTGCCGGGAACGGCGAAAATCAATCCGAATCCGAGGATTAGATGGATTCGCGGGGTCATTTCCGGGCTGGACAGGGGCCGGGAATCTGACTAAAAGACCGCTGCCTTTCCGGTCGGCGTCCGCCGCCCGATCTTGGCGCCCAGGTAGCTCAGTTGGTAGAGCACGTGACTGAAAATCACGGTGTCGCTGGTTCGATTCCGGCCCTGGGCACCATTCTTCTTCAGGCTTCCCCCTCGCTTAGCCCGTTGACCTTGCCG
>JAEUKU010000426.1 GCA_016794075.1 Rhodospirillaceae bacterium | reverse complement strand
AGGGCCTGGATGTCGACGACCTTGTCCGGGGTGACGCCGAACTTCTCCTGCACTTCCGGGAAGGAGATCGGCTTATTCTTCATCGGGTCGTAGAGCCGGACCTTGTCGTTGACCAGCTGCATCAAATCCTTGTCGGAGGAGACGATGGTGACGTCGGCCCCCGCCTCCACCGCCTGGCGCGCATAGGTGGCGATGATGTCGTCGGCCTCGTAGTTCTGCATCTCGATGCTGGCGACATTGGCCGCGCGCGTCGCCTCGCGCACCAGGGGGAATTGCGGGATCAGCTCCGGCGGCGCCTCCGGCCGGTGCGCCTTGTACTCGGCATAGATCTCGTTGCGGAACGAGGCCCGCCCGGCATCGAAGATGACGGCGATGTGGTCGGCGTCGGTCTCCTCCAGCAGCTTCAGCAGCATGTTGGTGAAGCCGAGCACGGCGTTGACCTGCACGCCGTCGGAGCGGCTGAGCGGCGGCAGCGCGTGGAAGGCCCGAAAGATGTAGCCGGAGCCGTCGACCAGATAGACGTGCTTGGGTTTGGACATGCTGCCTGGGTGCTCCGGTGCTGCGCCGCCGATCGGGCGTCTGGTGACCTATACCCCGAGAGGGACTTCCTGGGCCACCCCGCCGTCGAGCACCAGCGCATCCCTGGTCCAGATCAGCCAGAGGCTGGAAACCTCGATCTGCAGGATGGAGCGGTCCCACCAGCGCGCGATGAGTGCCGCCAGCGCCGACGCCTCGGCGGCGGTAAGGTCGGCCGTGAGGTTGTAGAGGCCGACGACGTAGAGATCGGTCTCCGGCCGGCCGAAAATGCGCTGGATCGCGTGGAACGGGTTGGCCCCGTTCCGGCGCGCGGGATAGGCCCGCAGATACAAGCGGCCGAGATTGACGTTGCCGGAAAACAGGCCGCGCAAATCCACCCGGATCGGGCCGATCTCGGCCAGCTGCCGCCGCTGCGCCGCGGTGACCTCAGGCGCCCCATCCTGCCCGATGGTGAGCGAGCCGCTGAGGGTGGCGTGCAGCCGGTCCCGCCGTCGCGCCAGAACGTCCCAGGCGATTTTCGCCGCGAAGGGCGCGCCGCGCAGGTCACGCTCGAGTTCCTGGAATTCGCGGGACGCCGAGAGCGCGTCCCACGGCACCGGCACGACCAGCGAGACGACACGCGGATGGCGGCCCCGTTCATAGAAGGTGCCGGCGCGCGTTGGAATGATCGCGGGATGGTCCGGCGCGACCAGGGGCAGATGCACCAGGCGATATTGTTCGTCGAGCGCAAGCCCCTCGCCGGGGGCGAATCGGGTGCGGCTGCGGTCATAGCCGAGCTCGCTATCGGCGCAGAACTCGACCGCGGCTTCCTGATGCTCGATTGCCATTGTGCCCGGTACTGGAGAGGGAAACGCCTGGGGCTGCCTGCGCTCTACGCCGACCGGCGGTCAGCTACCGGCAGCAGTCAATGCCCACTTGCGGCGGCGCGGTAGTTCAAAGCCCGCCTGCGGCCGCGCACCTGCCTAATGCCCGCCTGCGGCGGCGTGGGCGCCCTGCTTCAGGACATAGCGCCGGCTGCAATAGGGGCACTCGATTTCCCCCTGCTTGCTCAGGGTCAGATAGACGCGCGGATGGCCGAGCGGGCCGCCGCCGCCGTCGCAGGCGACGTGGGTGGTTTCGACCTCGATGACCTCAAACGGCTGCATTTTTCCATCTCTTCTGCTGCGCCACCGCGGCCTGATACCGGCCGGGCGCGGCGTTGACCCTGTGGCGGCCGGATGATACCCATGCGGCCCAGAGCAGACAACCGCCCCGCTCGCCGGGGATCGGTCCAGCCCCGGCCAGCCAGAACCGTGTCCAACCCGCCCGCTTTGCCCGATTTCGCCGTCTCGATTCGCGGCCTGACCAAGGTCTATGCAGCGTCCGGCGGCAATGCCGCGCCGAAAAAAGCGCTGGACAATGTCGACCTCGACATTCCGCGCGGCAGCCTGTTCGCCCTGCTCGGCCCCAACGGCGCCGGCAAGTCGACGCTGATCAACATCCTGGCGCAGCTGGTCATCAAGACTTCCGGCGAGGTGAAGATCTGGGACATCGACCTCGACCGCGACCCGCGCCACGCAGCGGCGGCGATCGGCATCGTGCCGCAGGAACTCAACATCGACCCATTCTTCACGCCCGCCCAGCTGCTCGACATCCAGGCCGGCATGTACGGCGTGCCGAAGGCGGAGCGGCGCACGACCGAGCTCCTGCGGGCCCTGGCGCTCAGCGACAAGGCGAGCTCCTATGCCCGCACGCTGTCCGGCGGCATGCGCCGGCGCCTGATGGTGGCGAAGGCGATGGTGCACAACCCGCCGGTCCTGGTGCTGGACGAGCCCACCGCCGGCGTCGACGTGGAACTGCGCCAGCAGCTCTGGGCCTATGTGCGCGAGCTCAACCGCCAGGGCGTCACGGTTCTGCTGACCACGCACTATCTGGAAGAGGCCGAGGAGCTCTGCGACCGTATCGCCATCATCAACCACGGCAAGGTGATCGCCGCCGAGCGCAAGGAGGAGCTGTTCTCCCGCGTCGACAGCAAAGAGCTGGTGCTGACCCTGGCGCGCGATTTGCCCGAGGTGCCGGCGAGCCTGCGACGCTTCCATCCCGAGAGCGCCGGCGCGCGCCGGCTGAAGCTGCGCTACCGTCCGTCCGAGACCAAGGTGTCGGAGATTCTCGACCATGTGCGCGCGGCCGGGCTCGAGATCGCCGATCTCAGCACGGTGGAAACCGACCTCGAGGACATCTTCCTGCAACTGACGCGGCGGGGCGCCGCTTCGGCATGAGGCGGCCCGGCCCTTTCCGCCGGTTCCCCCTTCTGCTCGCTTTGCTGCTCTGCGCCTGCGCGCCGCGGCTGCAGGAGATCGGCCCGCCGGTCGAGACGCCGCGGCTGGAACAGAACTTCATCCACATGCCGGATGGCGCCGACCTGCCGCTGCGCGTGTGGGAGCCGTGGGACCGGCCCGCCGAGGCGGTGATCCTGGGGCTGCACGGCTTCAACGATTACTCCAAGGGCCTCGCTACCGCCGGCAAGGGCATGGCCCGGCGCGGTTTCATCTTCTATGCCTATGACCAGCGCGGCTTCGGCAGGGCGCCGCAGACCGGCATCTGGCCGGGCGAGGCGCAACTGATCGCCGATTTGCGCGTGGCGGCGCAGCTGATCAAGGCGCGGCACCCGGACCTGCCGCTCTATCTGCTCGGCGAAAGCATGGGCGGCGCCGTCATCATGAGCGCGGCGGTTGGCAGCGATCCGCCGCCGGCTGAAGGCCTCATCCTCGCCGCGCCCGCCATCTGGGGTTGGCAGACCATCTCGCCGGCGAGCCGCGCGGTGTTCGAGGCAACCGCTCATCTATTGCCGGGCATGACGGTGCGGCCGACCGGCGTGCGCGTGCGGGCGTCGAGCAACCGCGCGGCGCTGATCGCGCTGGCGCGCGACCCGCTGGTGATCAAGGACACCCGCGTCGACGCCGCCTATGGCCTGGTCAATCTGATGAGTTCCGCCTTCGACGCCGCCGGCAAGCTGGAGCGGCCGCGCTGGCTGACCCTGTTCGGCGCGCGCGAGGCGATTCTCAGCCGCGACGCGGTAAACTCGGCCCTGCCCCATTTCAAATCTTTATCGCCCGAGCAAGGCCGGCTGGCGGTCTATCGCCAGGGCTATCACCTGCTGCTGCGCGATTTCATCCAGTATGCGGTGTTCGACGACATCGCCGCCTGGATCCGCGACCCGACCGCGCCGCTGCCCAGCGGGGCGGATGCCAATGCGGAAAAGCGGAGCATCGACTAGACGTCAGTTGAGCAAAGGTGCCCCCGGCAGGCGCTGGCGCGACTGAACCACCAATTCCGGCGCCACGCCGTGCTCGGCGGAAAAGCTCAGCAAAAGCGGTTCCCAGGCCAGCAGATAATCCAGCACGGCGCCCAGCGACGCCGGCTCGGTCGCGGTCTTGCGCAGGCCGCCGGGGGTGAGCCCGGAGAGGTTGAGGAAGCGCACCAGGCGCTCCTCGTCGCTGGCCAGCCAGGCAAGGGCCTGCAGCGCCAGGGTGTGCGGATCGGGTTGGACTTCCTTGGCCTTCATCGGGTCATGCTACGCCCGAAAGCGCTGGAATGCACCCCCTCCCCGTGTCTCAATTCCCTTGCCAGGACCCGCGCTTGTCGCCGGGCCCCATTGGACCTACACTTTTTCAACAGTTAGCGGGATCGGGGCCCGGCCTTCACGGATCAGGAGAAGGAGGTGCGCATGACCATCGCTGAGATACTGAAGGACAAGCCGCAACGCATGATCACCGTCGGCCCGGAACAGACGCTGCAGCAGGCGGCGGAGGTTCTGGGCCGCGAGCGCATCGGCGCGCTGCTGGTGCTGAAACCCAACGGCGACATCGCCGGCATCCTGTCGGAGCGCGACATCGTCCGTGCCGTCGGCACCAAGGGTGCCGAGGTGCTGGACCGGCCGGTGGCCGAAATGATGACCAAGGATGTCACCTGCTGCGCGCCGGAAGACAGCATCGACAGCGCCATGGCGCTGATGACGGCGCGGCGGTTCCGCCACCTGCCGGTGCGCCAGGGCGGCCGGATCGTCGCCATGATCTCGATCGGCGACGTGGTGAAAAAGAAGGTCGAGGATGCCGAGGCCGAGGCCCAGCAGTTGAAGGAATACATCGCCCGGGGCTGACCGGCCCGCAGGCGTTCGATGACAGATCGGGTCTTCGCGGCGCGTGACCGTCGCGCCGCGTCGCCGTCCTTGTCATCCCCCTGCCTCATGGGTTAGCTAGATTCGCTGGTTTCCAGGCGG
This sequence comes from Rhodospirillaceae bacterium, assembly GCA_016794075.1. Lineage (GTDB taxonomy): Bacteria > Pseudomonadota > Alphaproteobacteria > Dongiales > Dongiaceae > Dongia_A. The sequence continues at coordinate 5,339 of JAEUKU010000426.1, read as the reverse complement.
TCAAGGGAAGGGGGCCGCCCGTGAGGAAACAACTTTGAGCCGAGGGAAAGGCGCAGAAACGCCACCCCGCCACACAGGGAGGAACTACCCGTTATGAAGAGAAGAACCTTCATCGCCACGGCCGGCCTGGGCGCCGCGGCAGCCGCCACCACGATCGCGGCGCCGGCCATCGCGCAGAGCGCGCCGGAGATCAAGTGGCGCCTGACCTCCAGCTTCCCGAAGAGCCTGGACACCATCTTCGGCGCCGCCGAGACCTTCAGCAAATACGTCGCCGAAGCGACCGACAACAAGTTCCAGATCCAGGTCTTCCCGGCGGGCGAGATCGCCCCGGGCCTCGAAGCCGCCAACGAGGTGGGCAAGGGCTCGATCGAGATGTGCCACACGGCGACCTATTACTACTGGGGCAAGGACCCGACCTTCGCCTTCGGCACGGCGGTACCGTTCGGGCTCAACTGCCGTATGCAGAATGCCTGGATGTATTACGGCGGCGGCATGGAACTGATGAACGAGTTCTGGGCCGGCCACAACCTGATCGGTTTCCCCTGCGGCAACACGGGCGCGCAGATGGGTGGCTGGTTCCGCAAGGAGATCAAATCCGTCGCCGACCTCGCCGGCGTGAAGATGCGCATCGGCGGTTTCGGCGGCAAGGTCATCTCCAAGCTCGGCGTGGTGCCGCAGCAGATCGCCGGCGGCGACATCTATCCGTCGCTGGAGAAGGGCACCATCGACGCCGCGGAATGGGTTGGCCCCTATGACGACGAGAAGCTGGGTTTCCAGAAGGTGGCGCCGTTCTACTACTATCCCGGCTGGTGGGAAGGCGGCCCGATGCTTCATGCCATGGTCAACACGGCCAAGTGGGCGGAACTGCCCAAGAGCTATCAGGCGATCGTGATGGCGGCAGCCCAGGCGGCCAATTGCGACATGATGGCGAAATACGACGCGGTCAATCCCGCGGCGATCAAGCGCCTGGTCGCCGGCGGCGCCAAGCTGCGCCCGTTTCCGCAGGACGTGATGGAAGCCTCGTTCAACGCGGCGAACGAGACCTATGCCGAGGTCGCCGCAACCAACGCAGCGTTCAAGAAGGTGCTTGACGCGATGGTGGCGTTCCGCGCCGACCAGTATCTGTGGATCCAGATATCGGAGAGCACCTACGACACCTTCATGATGGGCCAGCAGCGCAAGAAGGCGTTGTAGTTCCGGCGCATCGCCGCAAACAAAAGGGCCCCGGAAACGGGGCCCTTTCTTTTTACTCAGTTGAAATCAGGCGGCTGGTTCAGGTCGAATTCCGGCGGCGGCGCGATGCCGCCCTCGCCCTCGCCGCCGATCGGCGGCAATTCGATCTCGATCGTCGAGGGGTCGACCACCGGCCCGGTCTCCGGGATCGAGAGGTTGGGGAACAGCAGCGTCACCGCGATCATGATGATCTGCAGGCCGATGAAGGCGATGCCGCCGCGATAGATCTGCGCGGTGGAGACGCCGGCGATGGTGCGGCCGCTGATCTTGTCGAACCAGGGCGAACTCGGCGCGATCGAGCGCATGTAGAAGAGCGCGAAGCCGAAGGGCGGCGTCAGGAAGCTGGTCTGCATGTTCATTGCCAGGATCACGCCGAACCAGACCAGGTCGATGCCGAACTTGTCGGCGACGGGCGCCAGCAGCGGCACCACGATGAAGGCGATCTCGAAGAAATCGATGAAGCAGCCGAGGATGAAGACCAGGATGTTGACGGCGATGAGGAAGCCCCATTCGCCGCCCGGCAAGGCGGTGAACAGCTCCTCGACCCAGACATGGCCGTTGATGCCGTAGAAGGTGAGCGAGAAGACGCGCGAGCCGATCAGGATGAACAGCACGAAGCAGGCCAGCCGCGTGGTCGCCTCCAGCGCGTCGCTCATCGTCCTGACGGTCAGGCGCCGCTTGGCGAAGGCCAGCAGCAGGGCGCCGCTGGCGCCCATGGCGCCGCCCTCGGTCGGCGTCGCCACGCCGAGGAAGATGGTGCCGAGCACCAGGAAGATGAGGGCAAGCGGCGGAATGAGGACGATGATCACCTGCTGCGCCAGCCTGGACAACAGGCCGATGCCGAGCAGCCTGGTGACGACCGCAATGGCATAGACGACCGCGACGGCGATGGTCGCCGCCCAGATGCCGGCGCCGTTCTCGATTTCCGGCAGCAGCAGGTAGTAGGCGCCGATCCCGACGGCGACGCCGAGCAGCAGGGTCACCAGCAGCGACCCGACCCCACTACCCAGGGTGCGCGCCTCGACCGGCAGGGCCGGCGCCGCATCCGGCCGCACGATGGTGACGAACAGGACATAGCCGCAATAGAGCGCGGTCAGCATCAGGCCGGGAATCAGCGCCCCGGCGTACATGTCGCCGACCGAGCGGCCGATCTGGTCGGCGAGCACGATCAGCACCAGCGAGGGCGGAATGATCTGGGCCAAGGTGCCGGACGCGGTGATGACACCGGTGGCGAGCGACCGGTCATAGCCGTAGCGCAGCATGATCGGCAGCGAGATGAGGCCCATGGCGATGACCGAGGCCGCGACGACGCCGGTGGTGGCGGCCAGCAGCGCGCCGACCAGCACCACCGCATAGGCAAGCCCGCCGCGGATCGGCCCGAACAGCTGGCCGATCGTGTCCAGCAGGTCCTCGGCCATGCCGGATTTCTCCAGGATGATGCCCATGAAGGTGAAGAACGGAATGGCCAGGAGCGTGTCGTTGCGCATCACGTCCAGGACACGGCCGGGCAGCGTCTGCAGCAGCGGCCAGTCGAGGCGAATGTCGGCGGAATAGGGCGACAGCTCCACCGCGATGAAGAAGAACAGCAGGCCGTTCGCCGCCAGCGAGAAGGCCACCGGATAGCCCAGCAGCAGGAACACGATCAGCGACACGAACATGATCGGCGCCAGATTGTGGGCGATGAGCTCGATCATTTCGGCTGCTCCCCGTTCACGCCGAGGTCATGGGGAGTCAAGCCATGGGTCGGTTCCGGCTCGGGTTCCTTCAGATCGCCGGTCAGATAGGCGCCGCGCTTGATCGTTTCCGAGACCATCTGCAGCAGGAGCAAAACGAACCCCGCCAGCACGAAGAACTTCGAAGGCCACACCGCGAGCCCGCCGGCATTCGACGACACCTCGCCGTCGCGGAACGATTCCCAGAAGAACGGTCCGCCCAGCCAGATCATGATCAGGACGAAGGGCAGCAGCATGACGATGTGACCGATGAGATCGATCCACTCGCGGGTGCGCTTGGAGAGGTGGCTGGAAACCACGTCGATGCGGACATGGGCGTTGCGCTGCAGGGCGTAGGCGGCCGCCAGCATGAAGACCGCGCCGAACAGCAGCCATTGCAGCTCCAGCCAGGCATTCGAGCTGATGTCGAAGGTCTTGCGAATGATGGCGTTGACCGTGCTGACCAGCACCGCGGCCAGGATCAGCCAGCGGATGTGATAGCCGATGAAGCCGGTCACCGCGTCGATGGCGCGGCTGACAGCGAGTAGTGCTGGCACCGATGTGACCTCCCTGCGAGGCGGCCCCGTTCGGGCGTTCATTGCCGCCGAGACTACGTGAAAATTCCTACGCGAAACAAGGATTTATCACATTTGGCCGCGCCGGCCCGCCGGCGATTCGGGTTTTGCGCTGGTTGAGGTATTTCCCCGACCGCGGCGCGGCCGCCAATCCCTCCGAAGGTCGGGGGCGGCCACCACCGGCAACGCCAATGCCCGGCGTGCTGCACAGCAAGTGATTGATCGACCTGAGAAAACCCTGGCGAAGCCGCACTTGCTGGCAATCCGGCCGTCGAGTATGTTGGCGCCCGACCGAACCGGCCCGTCGTGGCCGTCCGATCCAGGCACCCGTAGCTCAGCTGGATAGAGCGTTGCCCTCCGAAGGCAAAGGTCGTGAGTTCGAATCTCGCCGGGTGCGCCACTTTCTGAAACCGAATGCTGTTGGCATCGGGGTCGGCATGACGATACGCCGCCCCTTCCGCCGCAACATGCGCGCCCCCCAACTCCGAAAATACTACTTCACAGGGCCACGTGTGATGGCCGTGAGGTCTGCGATCACGTCAAACGCCTTGATGCTCAAGGTCGGGTCGCCTTTCATCTCCGCAATAATCGGTCCGTCCATGAATTTTTGCACTGCGACGTCATCGTCGAACAGGTAGATGCCGCCAGCTTCGCTTTTGGCCTCGTTTATGATCCAGACCTTCCAGCGCAGACCAGGCAAGTCCGCGATTGGTTGAGCATAGGGCAGGTTTTCTCTTTCGTACTCGGCCCTCGGCCCGTTGAGCTTGTAATTGATCTGCAGGATTTTGGCCGACATATCTTTCCTCCTTATTCTCCGCAGTAGACTTTGCACGGCCACAAGCGACACTCCATGGGTCCTCCGATGGTTGGGGTTGCTTGAATGTCGATCACTATGGCGGCGGAAGGCGGGCAGGCCTAGAGCAGCTTCGGAAGCGACCCGCTTCAGATTGTGAACTGGCCATAGACCTTAGTAAGGACTAACTTGCGGCACAGGAGTGCTCGGCCATGACGCGACGGCCCTACGGACTTATCTGCCCGATCTCGCTCGCCTGCGAGATCCTGGAACCGCGCTGGACCATCCAAATCCTGACCGAGATCTGGAACGGGTCGACTCGCTTCAACGACATTCGCAAGGGAGTGGGCAACATCTCGACCGCCATCCTGTCGAGGCGGCTCAGGGAGATGGAAGCGTTGGGCCTGGTCGAGCGCATCGAGAACAAGGCGGCGGGCACCATCGACTATTTCCGCACCGAGAAGTCGATCAAGCTCGAACCGGCGATGAACGCGCTGGCGGAATGGGCACAATGCAACATCGACGCGGAGATCGCACTCAGCGGTGCAGATGCCTCGACCATCATGTGGGCCGTGCGGCGAATGATCGACCTCTCTGAACTGCCGCGGCGGCGCGCCGTCATCCGCTTTCATCTCCGCGACGATCCTCCGCCGAAGCATCCGCATTATTGGTTTGTGGTCGAGCCAGGCGCAGCCTTGCCCGAGCTATGCTCGCTCGACCCCGGCCGGGACGTCGACCTTTACGTCGAGACCGGCGTCGTTTCGCTAGAGCGGGATGATTTTAGGTTAAGCGATATCCCGAATTCTCGAAGTAGTTTGCGCATTCTTCGGCTGTGAAGGTGTCCAGCAATCTGCCGATAGCGTTGCAGACGGTGTCGCTGGTGCGGGCCGCGGTCTTGCGGAGCAGGTGCTTGAGCTTGGCAAAGACCTGCTCGATCGGGTTGAGATCGGGTGAGTATTTTGGCAGCAAGATGAGCTTGGCGCCGGCGGCTCGAATAGCCCGTCGCACCGCCTTGCCTTTGTGACT
>JAEUKU010000386.1 GCA_016794075.1 Rhodospirillaceae bacterium | reverse complement strand
CCGGCCGCTGTCGCTGGCACCGGGCCTGCCGGATGACGCCTTCGCCCATGACGGTCAGCTGACCAAGCGCGAAGTGCGCGCGGCGACCCTCGCCGCGTTGCGCCCGCTGCCGGGGCAAGTGCTGTGGGATGTCGGCGCCGGCTGCGGCTCGGTCGGCATCGAGTGGCTGCGACTGCACCGCTCGCTCTCCGCGATCGCGATCGAGCCGGTGGCGGAGCGCCGCGGATTCATCGCGCGCAACGCGGCGGCCCTCGGCACGCCTTTCCTGAAGATCATCGCCGGCAGTGCGCCGGCGGCCTATGACGGACTCGCGGAGCCCGACGCGATCTTCATCGGCGGCGGCTTGAGCGACGATGGCGTGATCGCGCAGGCCTGGGCACGGCTGAGGCCGGGCGGCCGCCTGGTCGCCAATGCGGTGACGGCGGAAGGCGAGGCGCGGCTGCTCGCCTGGCATGCCGAGCATGGCGGCGAGATGACGCGCATCTCGGTGGCGCGGCTGTCGCCGGTCGGCGCGTTGCACGGCTGGCGGCCGCTGATGCCGGTGACGCAATGGGCCGGGACGAAGATGGTGGGGGACAAACGTTGAGTGGGATCGTCTATGGCGTCGGGGTCGGTCCCGGCGACCCGGAATTGCTGACCTTGAAAGCGGCGCGCCTGATCCGCACGGCTGACCTCGTGGCCTATCCGGCGCCGGAGGACGGCCCGAGCTTCGCCCGCCAGATCGCGGCGCAGCACTTGGCCGAGGATGTCGAGGAAATGCCGATCCGCATGAATATCGGCGACGGGCGCTTTCCGAAGGACGATATCTATGACGGCGCGGCGGCGAAGATCGCGGCGGCGGCGCAGGCCGGGCGGCAGGTGACGGTGCTGTGCGAGGGCGACCCGTTTTTCTACGGCTCGTTCATGTATCTCTTCGCCAGGTTGACTGACCGTTGCCGGGTGGAGGTGGTGCCGGGCGTCTCCTCGCTGATGGCCTGCGCGATCGCCGCGCGCGGGGCGCTGGCGGCGCGCAACGACGTGCTGACGGTCGTGCCGGCGCCGCTGCCGGAAGACGAGTTGCGCCGGCGCCTGCAGCATGTCGAGGCTGCGGCGATCATCAAGGTCGGCCGGCACCTGGGCAAGGTGCGCAAAGTGCTCTCCGAGCTGAAGCTGACCGACCGCACGCGCTATGTCGAGCGCGCCACCCTGGCGCAGCAGCGCGTGCTGCCGCTCGCCGAGGTGAAAGCGGATGAGGCGCCCTATTTCTCCATGCTGCTGGTGCACCGGCGCGGCGAGGCCTGGAAATGAGCGCACGGCAGCAGGCGGCGATCATCGCGCTTTCCGCCAAGGGCGCGGCGCTGGGGCGACGCATCCAGCAGATTCTCGGCGTGGGCGAGGTGCTCGGCCTGGCGGCGCGGGTGAGCGACGCGGATCGCGTCTTTGCCTCTGCGACCGACGCCATTGCCGAGAATTTCCGGGCCGGGCGCCCCGTCATCGGCATCTGCGCCAGCGGCATCCTGATCCGCGCGCTGGGCCCCCTGCTCGGCAACAAGCAAAGCGATCCGCCGGTTCTGGCCATCGCCGAGGACGGCTCGGTGGTGGTGCCGCTGCTGGGCGGCCATCACCAGGGCAATTGCTGGGCGGCGACGCTGGCGGCAGCGCTCGGCGCCACCGCCGCGATCACCACGGCCAGCGACGTCTCGCTCGGCGTCGCGCTGGACGAGCCGCCGGCCGGTTGGCGGCTGCGCGCGGGCCAGGATTACAAATCCGTCGCGGCGCGTCTGCTGGCGGGCGAGGCTGCCCGCGTGACCGTCGAATCCGGCCCGGCGCCGGAATGGCTCGCGGGCCTGAAGCAGGCGCCGGATGCGCCGCTGCAAATCCTCGTCAGCACCCGCGCCGATGCGACGGCCGATCTCGTCTATGCGCCGCAGATCGTGGCGCTGGGTCTTGGCTGCGAGCGGCTGGCGGAGGCGGCGGAAGTCGCGCAACTTGTCGAAAGCGCGCTGGCCGAAGCCAATATTGCGCGCGAAGCAATTGCCTGCGTCACCTCCATCGCGTTGAAAGCGGCCGAACCGGCGATCCATGCCATCGCCAGGCAGATCGGCGTGCCGGCGCGCTTCTTCGACGCCGCGCGGTTGGAGCAGGAGACGCCGCGACTGAAGACGCCGTCCGATCTGGTGTTCCGCGAGACCGGCTGCCATGGCGTCGCCGAAGGCGCGGCCCTGGCTGCTGCGGGGGCTTCGGGCGAACTGATCCTGCCCAAGCGCCGGTCGCAGCGCGCCACCTGCGCGCTCGCGCGGTCGAATTCCGCGATCGACCCGGCGCGGGTCGGCCGGGCGCGCGGCTCGCTCGCCATCATCGGCATCGGGCCGGGTGCGCCGGAAGCGCGCACGCATGAGGTCGACGCGGCGGTGCGCGCGGCGACGGACCTGGTGGGCTACAAGCTCTATCTCGATCTGCTGGGACCGCTCGCCGCCGGCAAGGCGCGGCACGGCTACGAATTGGGCGAGGAGGAGATGCGCGTGCGCATCGCCCTCGATCTCGCGGCAGAGGGGCGCGACGTGGCGCTGATCTGCTCCGGCGATGCCGGCATCTACGCGATGGCGACCCTGGTGTTCGAATTGGTCGACCGCGAAGGCAACGCCGATTGGGCGCGGGTTGAGATCGCCGGCTTCCCCGGCGTCTCCGCCATGCAGACGGCTGCGGCGCGGATCGGCGCGCCGCTCGGCCACGATTTCTGCGCCATCTCCTTGAGCGACCTGCTGACGCCCTGGGAAGCGATCGAGCAGCGCCTGCGCGCCGCGGCCGAAGGCGATTTCGTCATTGCCTTCTACAATCCGGTGTCGCAGCGGCGGCGCACGCAGCTGGCGGCGGCCAAGGAGATCCTGCTGCGCCACCGCCCGGCGGAGACGCCCGTGGTGCTGGGGCGCAACCTGGGACGCGCGGGCGAAACCGTCACGGTCGTGACGCTGGGCGATCTGCGGGTCGAGGATGTCGACATGCTGACGCTCGTCATCGTCGGCGCCAGCCAGACGCGGGCGCTGGCGCGCCCGGATGGCGGGGTCTGGGTCTATACGCCGCGCGGCTATGCCAGGAAGATGGATGCGGCGAAAGTGGGGAACTCATGAGCATCGTGCACTTCATCGGCGCGGGTCCGGGCGATCCCGACCTCATCACGGTCAAGGGCAAGCGCCTGATCGAGACCTGTCCGGTCGTGCTCTATGCCGGTTCGCTGGTGCCGCCCGCGGTCGTGGCGTTGGCCCAGCCCGGTGCGCTGGTCATCGATACGGCGCCGCTCACCCTGGATGAGATCGTCGCCCACATGGAACAGGCGGTTGCGGCCGGCAAGAAGGTGGCGCGCGTCCATTCCGGCGATCCTTCGATCTACGGCGCGGTGGCGGAACAGATGCGGCGCCTGGATGCGCTCGGCATCGAATACGATGTGACGCCCGGCGTGCCGGCCTTCGCCGCCGCCGCGGCAATGCTGAAGACCGAGCTGACCCTGCCCGAGATCAGCCAGAGCATCATCATCACCCGCACCGACGGCGCCGCCTCGCCGATGCCGAAGGACGAGGATCTCGCGACTTTGGGCAAGTCCGGTGCCACGCTCGCCATCCATCTGTCGGTCCGCAACATCCACAAGGTGGTGGCGGAGCTGACGCCGTTCTATGGCGAAGACTGCCCGGTCGTCGTGGTGTTCCGCGTCGGCTGGCCCGACCAGGAGGCGATCTTCGGCACGCTCGCCGACATCAAGGGCAAGGTGAAGGAGACGAAGATCACCCGCACCGCGCTGATCATGGTCGGTCGCGTCTTCGGCGCGCGGGACTTCGAGGACAGCCGCCTCTACCACGCCGACCACCGCCACATCCTGCGGCCGAAGAAGAAGGCTTAGCCATGACACTCGCTTTGCTCCTTCCCCCCGGCCGACGGAGGTCGGCCTTCGCCGACGGGCGGGGGAAGGGTGGGAAGGGGGGTGTTGCAGCGCCGGGTCTATCCGCAAAGTTTTATCGCTTGGATCGCCTCCGGCGATGCGCATCCGCAGGATGCGCTACCCCCCATCCGGCTGCGCCTAAGCTCGCTCTGCTCGCTAAGGCTCCGCTGCCTTCCCCCGCAAGGGGGGAAGGAAGAGAAATTTGCGGGGAGCGATGAAGCCATGACCCCCCTCTGGCGCCACTCCGGTTTCCTGCATCTGTGGGGCGCGCAGGCGGCGTCTACTCTGGGCACGCGGATCGGGCGCGAGGCGATCACGCTGGCGGCGGTCATCCTGCTCGGCGCCTCGCCGATGGACCTGGCCTGGCTCAATCTCGCCAATGCGCTGCCTTATGCGGTGTTTGGGCTGGCGGCAGGGGTGCTGATCGACCGGGTGCGGCGGCGGCCGCTGCTGATCGCCACGGATCTGATCCGCGCGGCCCTGCTGCTGCTGCTCTGCTGGGTGGCGTGGAGCGGCGCCTTGCACCTGGCGATCCTGCTCGGCGTGATGTTCCTGGTCACCTCCTGCACCATCGTTTTCGACGCCGCGCATCACTCCTTCCTGCCGACCTTGATCGAGAAGCGGCATCTGGTCGACGCTAATGCCAAGCAGGAATCGACTGCGGCCGCCTCGGAGATCGTCGGCCCGCCGATCGGCGGCGTTTTGGTGCAGTCGCTGGGCGCGCCCTTCGCCATCCTGTGCGATGCGCTGAGCTACCTGGCGTCCGCGCTGCTGATCTGGCGTCTGCCGCACAGCGAGCCGCCACGCGACACGCTGGGTGGCCGCGTCACCTTTGCCGAGATGAAGGTCGGCTTCCAGGTGGTGTTCCGCCACCGCCTGTTCCGGCCGCTGGCCATCGCCAAGACCATCCGCGCCATCTGCGGCGGCGCGGTCGGCGCGTTCTATGTTCTCTACGTCTTCGGCGAATTGCAGGTCTCGGCGGCGATGCTGGGCGTCATCGTCGGCTTCGGCGGCGTGGCGGCCCTTGCCGCGGCCTTCGTCACCACGCGCATCGCGGCGGTGACGCCGGCGGGGCCCGGCATCATCGCCGGCTTCGCCGCCGCGGCGATCGGCAACGCGCTGCTGCCTCTGGCCGGTTTGATGATCGGCACCTGGACGGTCATCCCGCTGCTGATCCTGGGTCAGCTGCTGGGCGATTTCGGTTTGGCCTACGCCTTTTCCATGGAGCGCGCCTTGCGCCAGCATCGCATCGACAACGCGCTGCTTGGCCGCGCCGCCATCGCTATCGCCATGTGCGGCAACGTGCCGGGGCCGATCGGCGCGATCCTCGCCGGCATCGCGGCGGAGTATGTCGGGCTGACGCCGGTGCTCTGGGTCTGCGCCGCCGGCTATGCGCTGTCGCCGCTGGTGATCCTGCTCTCCGACGTTCGCCGGCTGAAGCGCGTCGGCGAGGAGTAAGATGTCAGCGGAGCATCACTCGCAGGGCGGCAATTGCTTCCTCGACGCTGGCCACGACGGGTGCCTGTGGCTCCTGCGCAATCGCCGGCCGCTCGATCATGATCACCGGCAACCGGTGCCGGCGCGCCGCCTCGAGCTTCGCATAGGTGGCATCGCCGCCGCTGTTCTTGGCGACCAGCAGGTTGATGTGATGCTCGGCGAGCAGCCGCATCTCGTCGGCGAGATCGAATGGGCCGCGCGCGGACACCACACGATAGTCGTGCAGCAGTATCTGCTCAGGAACATCGATCATGCGCACGACGAAATGCGCGTTGCGCACGTTGGCGAAAGCGTCGAGCTCGCCCGATCCGAGGGTGAGCAGGATGCGCCCGCCCTCGCGCCGGCAAAGCTCGGCCGCTTCCGTGGCATCGCGCGCGGCAATCCAGCGGTCCTCCGCCGCCGCCTGCCAGGCCGGGCGCAGCAGGCGCAACAGCTTGATGCCGCTCGCCGCCGCCGCCTCCACGGCGTGGGCGCTGATCTGGTCGGCGAAGGGATGCGTGGCGTTGATCAGGTAGCCGATGCGCTCTTCGCGCAAATAGCGCGTCAGGCCTGCGGCGCCGCCGAAGCCCCCGGTGCGGATTTCGCCTGCCGGCAGGCGCGGCGCGCGCGTGCGCCCGGCGAGCGAGGATATCACCTGCAGCCCATCGATCTCCGCCAGCCGCTCGGCCAGCTCATAGGCTTCCCGGGTGCCGCCGAGGATCAGCACGCGCATGCGGGGAACTCAGGCAAAGGCGCCGGCGGCGCCGACCAGCTTGGCATCGCGGTCATAGACCAGGACCTCGACATCCACCTTGCCATACACGTTCTCGATGGCGACCTCGCGCGCCTTGTCGGCGACGATCTGGGCCAGGGGGATGCCCTGCTGCGCGGCGATGTTGAGGGCGTCCATCGCCGTGTTGGCCTCGACGATGCGGCGCCGGGTGAGCTCATTGGCGCCGCGTTCGCCGGCCCAGGCGGCGAGCGTGTTGAGATTGACCTGGCTGCGGCCGGAATGGAGATCGAGAAAGCCCTCGGCCAGCTTGCAGAACTTGCCGAATCCGCCGGCCAGCGTCAGGCGTTTCACCGGATGATGGCGCAGGTATTTCAGCGTCGCCCCGGCGAAGTCGCCCATGTCGATGAAGGCGATCTCCGGCAGATGGTAGCGCTCCTGCACGGCGTTCTCGGTGGTCGAGCCGGTGCAGGCGGCGGCATGGTCGAGCCCGGCCGCACGGATCACGTCGATGCCGCGATGGATCGAGGCGATCCAGGCCGAGCAGGAGAACGGATGCACGATGCCGGTGGTGCCGAGGATGGAAATG
>JAEUKU010000384.1 GCA_016794075.1 Rhodospirillaceae bacterium | reverse complement strand
CCGGCCAGCGCGATGATGGAGGCGATCTTGCCCGCCTCGATCGAATCCGCGCCGAGATCGGCCCCAACCGTGCGTTCCTCCAGCACGGAGAGCGGTGCAGGCAGTGCGCCGGCGCGCAGCAGCAGCGCGAGGTCGCGGGCGCCCTCGACGGTGAAACTGCCGGTGATGATGCCGCTGCCGCCGAGGATCGCGTCCTGGATCACCGGCGCCGAGATGATCTTGTTGTCGAGCACGATGGCGAAGCGCTTGCCGACGTTCTTGGAGGTCGCATCGCCGAACTTGCGGGCGCCGACGGAATCGAACTTGAATGAGACCGCCGGCCTGCCGCTCTGGTCGAAGCTCTGCTGTGCGTCGGTCAGGCTTTCGCCTGCGACCAGCACGCGCTTCTGCAGCGGCAGCGGCCCGCCGTCATTCGGGTCCGCCTGCGGCACCATGACCGAAGTCGGCGGCAGGCTGCCACCGACGGTCACCGTCTCGTCGACCATCTGGAAGGTCAGCTTGGCCGTCTCGCCGATCAGGTCCTTCAGGCGCTGCGGGTCCTTGACGCCCGGCACCTGGACGACGATGCGATCCTCGCCCTGGCGGATGATGGTCGGTTCCGTGGTGCCCGTCTCGTCGACGCGGCGGCGGATGATCTCGATCGACTGCTCGACCGTGCTCCGCCGCAGCTCCGTCAGCCCCGCCTCGGTGTAGCGGACCGATATCCGGGTGTCCTCGACGGAGATCTCCATGCCCTCGGTCGCCAGCGCGCCCAGCTCCTCGCGTGCCTTCTCCACCGAGGCCGCGTCAAGCAGGTTGACCGTCGCAGCGTCGTCGATGAGGGCCAGCTCCTTGTAGCCGATCTTCGCCGCGCGCAGCTTGGTGCGCATCTCGTCGACGACGCCGGCAAGCCGCTCGCCGATCAGCGCCTCGGTATCGACCTCGAACAGCAGATGCGAGCCGCCCTGCAGATCGAGGCCGAGCGTGACCGTCGTTTTCGGAACCCAGCCCGGAAGCTTGTCGAGAGTTTCACGGCTGAGAAGATTGGGCGCCGCCAGCACCGTGCCGACGAGCAGCACCAGCAGGATGGCGATCACTTTCCATTTGGCGAAATGCAGCATGGGACGGTTGCGGTCCTGGCCGATGCGAGAACGACCGCCTCAGCGGTCGTTGGCGCCCTTGGCCTCGTCCTTCTTCACCGGCTCGGGCTTGCTGGGGATGGCGGCGACGGCGTCGCGCGCGATCTTGATCTTCACACCCTCGGCGATCTCCACCATCAGGTGGTCGTCGGCGACATGCGAGACCTGACCGAAGATGCCGCCATTGGTGACGATGCGGTCGCCGCGCTTCAGCGCCGCCACCATGGCGCGATGCTCCTTGGCCTTTTTCTGTTGCGGACGGATCAGCAGGAACCAGAAGACGATGAAGATGAGCACCATCGGTGCCAGCGACACCAGCATGTCGGTGCCGCCCGCGGCTCCCCCGGCCGCCTGCGCCCAGGCTTCTGAAATGAACATAACTTGCTCCCTAAGTGCTTGATCCGGCAGCGTTCGCCTTGTCCGGATGCCCGTCCCGAAAATTCCGGCGGACTATACAGATCGGAATCCGAATTGCAAATGCCAAGCCCGGGAGCGGCCGGCGCCGGGCCGGGGCGTGCAACACCCGGATTGCGGGACCCTGATGGGGCCGGCGCGCCCTTCTAGGCGGCGCGCCGCTTGCGCAGTTCGTCGAGCAGCGCCTTGTTGATGAACCCGTCCTGCGGCCAGCCGATCTCCTTCTGGAAGCCGCGCGCCGCCTTGCGGGTTTTGAGGCCCAGCACGCCGTCGACCTTGCCGGCATCCAGGCCGCGTGCATTCAGCAGCGCCTGCACCTCCTCGCGCTCCTCCAGGCTCAGCGGCTGCTCGGCCACCGGCCAGGTGCCGGCAAAGCGCTTGCCGCCGAGGATGCGGTCGCCGAGATGCGCCACCGACAAGGCGTAGCTGGTCGAGTAGTTGTATTTGAGGATCACCTGGAAGTTCTCGGTGATGAGGAAGGCCGGCCCGCGATGACCGGCCAGCACCAGGATCGACGTATTGCCCGGCAAATCGGGCAAGGCCGCGCCGTCCGCCGTCTTCACCCCGAGCTTGCGCCAATGGCTGATCGGGTGGCGCTGGTCGAGCTCCGCCTCGCCATAGGGAAAACGGGCCGGCAGCTTCACCTCGAAGCCCCAGGGCAGATTGCGGGTCCAGCCGTCATCGACCAGGTGGTTGGCGGCGGAGGCCAGCGCGTCGGGGATGGACTCCCACAAATCCGCCGTGCCCGAGCCGTCGCGATCGACCGCCAGCGTCAGGTAGTTGGAGGGCAGGAATTGCGGATGCCCCATGGCGCCGGCCCAAGAGCCGACCAGGCGCGCCGGCGGCAGCTTCCCGTCGGCGACGATGTCGAGCGCGGCGAGCAGCTCGGCGCAGGCGAAGTCCTCGCGATTGGCGCGATAGCCGAGATTGGTCAGCGCCTCGAAGACGTTGTGGTCGCCGAAATTGTTGCCGAAATCCGTTTCGATGCCCCAGATGCCCATGACGATCCCGGGCGGCACGCCGAAATCCTGCTCGATGCCGGCCAGCAGCGCCTTGTTGGCGCGGTACTTCTCCTGTCCGCGCGCCACGCGGTCATCCGAGACGGCACGGTCGAGATAAGTCCAGATCGGCGTCACGAATTCCGGCTGCTTGGCGGCGCGGTCGCTGATCTCGGGGTCTTCCTTCACGCCGACGAACGCGGTCTGCACCACCGGCTCGGGCCGCCCCTTGTGCAGGGCGTAGGACTGGAACTTCGCCACCCATTCCTGGTAGCTGGCGGCGCTGGCCGGGCAAGAGGTCTCCGCGAACAAGCGATAGTCGACAGGCTTGCTCGCCGCGAGAGCGCTCGCATCGGGCTGCGCGGCGGCCGGCGCCGCCGGCTGCGATTGCGGCTGCGCCGCGCAGCCGGCCAGGGCCACCAGGACGCCGAAGACGACCGCGCCGGCCGAACGCCGCATGCCGTGCCCGCACCGCGTTTGCATGTCTAAACCCTTCCAGACACTACGAATCGGCGCCCAGAATAGGGGCGAGGCGCGGATTTGTCATCGCCTCCCGGTTCAGCGCAGCAGGCCGGCGACGCCCTGCACCAGATAGACCGCGCCGATCGCCAGTACCAGCCGGCGCGACCACGTCTGAAAGGCCTCGTTGCTGAAGCGATGCAGCACCGGCTTGGCGAGTGTGGTGCCGCAGATCGCCAGCCCCGCCGACAGCGCGAACAGCCACGCCGGCACGTCAGCCGGCTGCGAGTCCACCACCACGCTCGCCGCCGGCAGCGCCGCGACCAGCGAGAAATAGGCGAACTTGATCGCGTGCCCGACGCTCTGCGTCATCGCCTTGGTTGAGACGACCAGGCGGCGGTCGAGATCCTTGGCCAGGAAGAACATGTCGAGGATCGCCCCGGAAACGCCCGCCAGCACATGCAGCCCCATCACCAGCGCGCCGACGGCGACCGGCGCGCCGCGACGGCGGATTTCCGGTGCGTGCTGGCGCGGCAGGATGCGCGCCGCGAAGGGCATGATGCCCAGGCAGAAATAGACCCAGGGCTTCGGCGGCGAAAACTGCACCAAGGCCAGCAGCGCGAAGACCAGCGCGCTGCCCAGCAGATAGCCGGGCAGGACCCGCCACAGGATGTGCTGACGCCACACCGCGGCGCGCCAGCCATTGGCCGTCATCTGCGTCACCGCATGCAGGGTCATCGCCGCCGGAACCGGCAGGAACAGCAGCAGCACGCCCATCAGCACCAGGCCGCCGATCATTCCGAACACCCCGCTGAGGAACGACGTGCCGAGCGCCGCCAGCGCCACCAGGATGACGGTACTCCAATCAAACATGTGGCTATTCCCGAAGATCTGCTCTGCGATGGGGCGTGACATCATCCCATGCATTCCTTTATTTTCCGCCAATCCAATGTCCCGGCGCAAACGCCCAATTCTTGCGCTAGGCCAACATATGAGAAGGGTATGGGCATGTGGCTGCCGAGCTTGAAGGGGTTGCGCGCGGTCGAGGCCGCCTTGCGCCTGGGCAGCTTCGCCGCGGCGGCCAAGGAATTGAGCGTCACCCAGACCGCCATCTCGCGCCTGGTCAAGGACGTCGAACGGCAATTCGGCCGGCCGCTGTTCCAGCGCCAGGCCAACCAATCGGTGCCGACCCCGATGGCGCTGGCCATGCAGCAAGGGCTGACCGACGGTTTCCGCCGGCTCGAGAGCACCGTCGCCGAGGCGCGCCGCGGCATCGACGATCCGACCGTCACGCTGGCGGTCGGACCGACCTTCGCCATGCGCTGGCTGATCCCGCGCCTCACCGAGTTCCACGCGGAGTTCCCGCAGGTCGACTTGCGCCTCGCCACCACCATCGGGCGCGAGGTGACGCCGGGTCCCGACACCATCGCCTCGATCCGCCTGGCGGAGCCGCAATCGGTGGGCTTCGTCAGCGACGCGCTGTTCCCCGGCCGGCTCATCCTCGTGTGCCGGCCCGATTTGGCGCGGAAGCTTGCCGCGCCGGCCGACCTGGCGCGCCAGACCCTGCTCGACGTGCGCCACGCGCCGGATGATTGGCCGCGCTGGCTGGCCGCCGCCGGATTGCCGGACCGCGGGCGCTTCCACACCCTCTCCTTCGATTTCTCCGCCTTCGCCATCCAGGCGGCGCTCGACGGCGTGGGGGTCGCGCTGGTGCGCGAGCCCTATGTCGCGGACGATCTGCGCGTCGGCCGGCTCGCGACACCCTTCGACCTGTCGCTGGAGGACAAGGCGCTGTGCTGGCGCCTGATCTATCGGCCCGAAGCGCGCAGCCATGCGTCCTTTCGCACCTTCCGCCGCTGGCTCCTCGCCAGGGCGAAGGCGCAGGGCTAGGACCGGGCATTCCGTCGCCGCGGGGTGCCCGGCCGGGCTTGAAACTCCCGGTGAAATCGGATTTATGCCAGGGGTTCCCGGCCGTCGGCGCCGCTGGAGCCGATCCCGGGCGAACGCCGCCCGCTCAAGTCCGTGGGGGAGTGTCGTGGCCTGGTCGCCTCATACGCGCGGTGTCGTGCTGGTCGCCGGCGCCGCCATCGTCTGGAGCACCGGCGGCCTGATCGTCCGCCACGTCGACGAAAGCGAATGGACCATCGTCTTCTGGCGCGGCGCCTTCGCCGTGCTGACGCTGGTCACCTATCTCGCCATCCGCGACGGGCGCAACGCCGTCGCCCTGTTCCGCAACATGGGCTGGCCGGGCCTCGGCGTCGCCGCCTGCTTCGGCGCCGCGTCGCTCAGCTTCGTCATCGCCCTGCAGCATGCCAGCGTCGCCACCATCCTGTTCATCCAGAGCGCCGCGCCGCTGGTGGCCGGCGGCCTCGCCTGGCTGTGGCTGAAGGAGCGCATGACCTGGGTCAAGGCGGCCACCATGTTCGCGGCCCTGGTCGGCGTCGGCATCATCGTCTCCGACAAGCAGGCGACCGGCGACCCGCTCGGCATCGCGCTCTCCGTGCTGATCATGATTGTTTTCGCCCTCGCCACCGTGCTGGTGCGCCGCTACAGCCATATCCGCATGGCGCCCGCCACCTGCCTCTCCGCGCTGTGGCTGGTCGCGGTCGGCGCCGTGATGGGCACGCCGGCGAGCGTCGACGGCACGGAGCTTGGCCTGCTGTTCCTGTTCGGCGCCTGCCAGCTCGGCATCGGCTTCATCCTGTTCACCACCGGCGCGCGGCTGATCCCGGCCGGCGAAGCGATTCTGCTCAGCCTGCTGGAATCGATCCTGGCCCCGATCTGGGTCTGGGCGTGGCCCACGCTGCATGAGTATCCCGGCGACCATGCGGTGGTCGGCGGCGCCATCGTCATCGCCGCCGTGATCTGGAACACGCTGAGCGAGATGCGCCACATCAAGCGCATCGCGCCGCCGGTCGAATAGGCACGGACCGCGATTGCGCATGGCCAGATTTCCGGCAACGGAGCGGCCGCTCCCGGACCAAATCCCATGGGCCGTGGTCTGGCGTGCGCTGCTTCCCTTCGCGCTCGGCTATTTCATGTCGTACCTGTTCCGCGCCGTGAACCAGGTCATCGCGCCGGACCTGATCGGCGAGCTCGGCCTGGCACCGGGGGAACTCGGCCGGCTCACCTCGGCCTACCTGTTCACCTTCATGCTGTTCCAGCTGCCGCTGGGCATCCTGCTCGACCGCTTCGGGCCGCGCCTGGTGCAGGCCTGCCTGCTCGTGGTCGCGGCGGCCGGCGCCCTGCTCTTCGCCCTCGCGCCGGATTCCTGGTCGCTCACCCTGGCGCGCGGTGTCCTCGGCCTTGGCCTCTCCGGGTGCCTGATGTCGGCCTTCAAGGCCAACGCGCTGTGGCTGCCGATGTCGCGCGTCGCGCTCGGCAACTCGACGACAATCGCGATCGGCGCGCTGGGCGTGGTGGCCGCGACGCGGCCGGCGGATTGGCTGGCCCAGGCGATCGGCTGGCGAAGCATGTTCGAGCTCTTGGCGGCCGCCACCGTGGCCGTGGCCCTCCTGATCCTGCTTTCCGTTCCAAAGCGTGCCCACAACCCCCAGGGCGAGACGCTGGCTGGGCAATTGCGCGTCATGTCTCGGGTCTACGCCGATCCGGTGTTCTGGCGCGTGGCGCCGATGGTAGCGGCGATGTCGGGCACCTTCATCGCGGTGCAGACGCTGTGGGCGGGGCGCTGGCTCGCCGACGTCGCCGGGCATGATCGCGTCGCCGCGGCCGACGTGCTGCTGTGGATGGCGATTGGTTTCGTGATTGGTTCGCTCGCCACCGGCTGGATCGCCGATCGGGCCCAGCGCCACGGCCTCACCATCGAGGCGGTCGTCGGCGGCTCGTTCGTGCTCTTCGCGCTGAGCCAATGCCTGATCATCCTGCAGGCGCCGGTTCCCCCCGCGCTCCCCTGGATACTCTTCGGTTTCGCCGGCCAGGCCGGCAATCTCGGCTACGCGACCTTGGCGCGTCATTTCGGCCCGGCCACGGCCGGCCGGGCGCAGTCCGCCGCCAACCTGCTGCTATTCGCGTCGGCCTGGGGCATGCAATGGGGCATTGGCGGCATTCTCGATTTCTTCCCGGGTGCGACAGAAGGTGCCAGCGCCCCGGACGGCTATCGTTGGGCCTTCGGGACCGCGTTTCTGCTGCAAATCATGGCGCTTGGGTGGTACTTGCAGGTATTTCGCCGGAAATCCCCGGCGGAATGACGCGCTCGTGACAATCCGGCGCCGGAAAATCCGGCTCTGGCCATTGGAAACTTCCTATTTGTTTGGGTATGCTCGCCGCCATGTCGACGACTCTGACGCAGACCTCCGCCCGTTCACTCCGGGGCATCAAGCTGTTCGATTGCCTGCCGGATCCCGATCTGAAGGCGCTTGAATCGCAGTGCCGGTTCCGCAGCTATGCCAAGGGCGAGACGCTCCTGGACAAGGGCAGCCTGACGCGCGAGGTGTTCTTCGTGCTGCGCGGCGCCGCGGCCGCCGTCACCTTCTCCCCCGCCGGGCGGGAAGTGACCCTGGGCATCATCCGCGCCGGCGATCAGTTCGGCGAGCTGGCGGCGATCGATCAGGAGCCGCGCTCGGCCACAGTCACGGCCATGGAATCCACGGATGTCGCCATCATGCCGGCGGAAGTGTTCCGCGACCTGCTGATGACGCGGGCGGCGGTCGCCTTCGGCGTGCTGCAGCGCCTAGCGGCGATCGTCCGCAATTCCGGCATCCGGATCATGGAACTCGCCACCCTGCAGGCTGCTCAGCGGGTCTATTCGGAGTTGCTGCGCATGGCGAAGCCCGATGCCGCCGTGCCGGGATTGTGGGTGGTGCGCCCACTGCCGCCGATGCATGAGATTGCCAGCCTGACGGGAACCACGCGCGAAACCGTCAACCGGTCGATCAGCCAGCTCTATCCGCAGGGTATTTTGAAGCGGAAGGGCCGGAATCTGTTTCTGATGGAGCGGGACAAGCTGGTGGATATCGTCCAGAGCCTGCAGATCCATCACGGCCGCAAGTAAACCGCGCGGCGGGCGGCAGGCGACAATCAACCATATTTGAGAAGTGCTCCGGCGGGCGGTTTGGCGCCTGCGCCCCCGGCACGAAGCCCCCGGGCACGAAACGACGAGACGAAACGGAACATGCGACGTTCATACCTGATTGCGGCGGCGATTGCCGTTCTGGCGGCCGGATGGCTGGCCTCCGGCCCGTTGCTTCGCTCCGGTGACCCGGCTAGCGAGAGCCAGGCGCCGTCGGGCGGCGACATCGCCACCGCGGCCCCGGCCAATCCGGCGCCAGCTGAAACCGATGCGGCCGAAGCCGCGGCGAGCACTCAGGCCGGCACTGGGTCACCGGCGGCAATCGTCAGCGTTCAGACGATGCGTTCCGTGGCGCAGCCGCAGTCGCGCACCATCGTGCTGCGCGGCCGCACCGAAGCCGATCATGTCGTGGAAGTGAAAGCGGAAACCTCCGGCCGCGTGGTCAAGACGCCGGCGGAGAAAGGGACCGTGGTCCAGGAAGGCGATCTGCTGGCGGTCATCGACAGCTCCGATCGCGCCGCGCGGCTGGCCGAGGCGAAAGCGCTGCTGCAGCAGCGCAAGGCCGAACTGGAGGCGTCCAAGCGTCTGGCCGAGAAGGGCTTCGCGCCCAAGCTGAACCTGGCGGAACTGACCGCGAATCTGGCGCTGGCCCAGGCCCAGGTGACGGCGATGGAGATCGAGATTTCCCATCTGTCGATCAAGAGCCCGATCGAGGGCGTCCTGGACGAGCGCGCGATCGAGGTGGGCAGCTACCTGCAGACCGCGGATTCGGTCGCTACCATCATCGATCTCAACCCGATCGTGCTGGTCGGTTTCGCCACCGAGCGGGACATCGGCCAACTCGAGATCGGCGGCCCGGCCAGCGCCAAGCTGCTGGACGGCACGAGCATCGCCGGCACCTTGCGCTTCGTCTCGTCGCGCGCCGAGAGCGAGACGCGCACCTTCCGCGTCGAGGTCGAGGTGCCCAATCCCGAATACGCCATCCGCAGCGGCCTCTCCGCCGAGCTGGTGATTCCGGTCGACGCCGTGCCGGCGCATCGCGTCTCGCCGGCCATCCTCACGCTCGGCAGCAGCGGCGAGGTCGGCGTGAAGACCGTCGATGATTCCGACAAGGTCAAGTTCATCCCGGTCGAGATCCTGCGCGAGGATGCCGGCGGGCTCTGGATCATGGGATTGCCCGAGCAGGTCCGCCTGGTCGTGGTCGGGCAGGACTTCGTGCTTGACGGCCAGATCGTCCGCCCGGTGGATGCGGTTGCTCCGGCGCCCGGAACGCTGCCCCAATGAACCGGCTGGTCGAAAGCATCATCGCCAACAGCCGGGTGGTGCTGGCCGGCCTCGCGCTGCTGCTCGCCGCCGGCTGGGTGACCTACAAGAACCTGCCCAAGGAATTGTGGCCGGACATCCAGCTGCCCTTCATCTACGTGATGATGTCGCTGGAAGGTGTCTCGCCGGACGATGCCGAGCGGCTGCTCGCCCGCCCGATGGAGCAGCAATTGCGCACCATCGAGGGGCTGAAGGAGTTCCGCTCCCTCACCTATCTCGGCGGCGGCAGCGTCGTGCTGGAGTTCCAGGCCGGCTATGACATCGACAAGGCGCTCGACGACGTGCGCGAGCAGGTCGACCTGGCGAAGCCGGACCTGCCCGAGGATGCCGACGAGCCCTTCGTCCAGGAAGTCGCCTTCAGCCGCTTCCCCGTCCTGGTCGTGACCCTCTCCGGCGACGTCCCGGAACGCTCCCTGCTGCGCCTCGCCGAACGGCTGCAGGACAGGATCGAGAGCATCCCCGCGGTGCTCGAGGCGCCGATCAGCGGCAAGCGCGAGGAACTGGTCGAGCTGGTGATCGACCCGCTGCGGCTCGAGGCCTATGGCCTCGCGCTTGACGAGGTCGGTGGCATCGTCGCGCGCTCGAATCGACTGGTCGCCGCCGGCACGATGGATACCGGCCAGGGCCGCTTCGCCATAAAGGTGCCGGGTCTGTTCGAATCCGCCGCCGACATCCTCGACATGCCGCTGAAGGTCAGCGGGGACGCGGTGATCCGGGTCAAGGACGTCGCCACTTTGCGCCGCACCTTCAAGGATCCGGAATCCCTCGCCCGCATCGACGGCCTGCCGGCGATCGGCATCGAGGTCTCCAAGCGCGCCGGCGAGAACATCATCGAGACCATCAACGACGTGCGCGCGCTGGTGGCCGAGGAGAGCAAGTCCTGGCCGGCGCAGGTGAAGGTCACTTTCTCCCAGGACAGCTCCAAGGAAATCCGCTCCATGCTGGGCGAGCTGGAGAACAGCCTGATCACCGCCGTCCTGCTGGTGCTGATCATCGTCGTCGCCTCGCTCGGCCTGCGCGGCGGCCTGATCGTCGGCATCGCGGTGCCCGGTTCGTTCCTGATCGGCATCCTGATGCTGGCCGGCTTCGGCATCACCATCAACCTGGTGGTGCTGTTCTCCCTCATCATGGCGACCGGCATGCTGGTCGACGGCGCCATCATCCTGGTCGAATACGCCGACCGCTGCATGCTGAACGGCATGGACCGCCGCGCAGCTTATGCCGAGGCGACCAAGCGCATGGCCTGGCCGATCAGCTCCTCGATCCTCACCATCATCGCCGCCTTCGGGCCGATGGCCTTCTGGCCCGGCACCACCGGCGAATTCATGAAATACCTGCCGATCACGCTGACCGCGACGTTGTTCGCCTCGCTGCTGATGGCGATGGTCTTCATTCCCTGCATCGGTGCCATCATCGGCAAGCCGAACGGCGAGGACATGGACCTGGTCGAGGCGGAGCGTCTCTCCGCCGAGCAGCAGTTGGCACGGGCCCGCGGCCTCGACTGGTTCTACCTCAAGGCATTGCGCGGCGCCTTGCGTCATCCGGCGCTGGTGATCGTCGCCGGCATCGGTATCCTGTTCGGCACGGTCTGGGCCTTCATGACGTGGAACGCCGGGGTCGAGTTCTTCCCCGACGTCGAGCCGGAGCGCGCGCAGGTGCAGATCCACGCCCGCGGCAATATGTCGGTCAGCGAGCGCCATGACCTGGTGAAAAGCGTCGAGGCGCAGATCCTCGCCGTCAATGCGCGGGGCAACGAGATCCGCAGCATCTACAGCGTGACCAAGGCCGACGTCGGCGGCCGCTCCGGCGGCCAGGAGCTGGCCGAGGACGTGATCGGCATGGTCACGCTGGAATTCGGCGATTGGGACAAGCGGCGCAAGGTCGACGCGATCCTCGGCGAGATCCGCGAGAAGACCGCGCCGATTCCCGGCATCCAGATCGAGGTGACCGAGGAGGAAGGCGGCCCGAGCGGCGGCAAGCCGATCCAGATCCAGCTCACCTCGCTCGACTTCGCGGCGCTCGAACAGGCGGCCGGCCTCGTGCGGCAGAAGCTCGAAACGATGCCGAACCTGATCGACGTGCAGGATTCGCGCCCCGTCCCCGGCATCGAATGGGAATTGAGTGTGGACCGGGCCGAGGCGGCGAAATACGGGCTGGATGTGACCGCCGTCGGCAACGTGATCCAGCTGGTCACCCGCGGGCTCAAATTCGGCGACTACCGGCCCGACGACGCCGACGACGAGATCGACATCGTCGCCCGCTTTCCGAAGGATATCCGCAACCTGAGCGAGCTGGATCAGCTGCGCATCCCGACCTCCGGCGGCTCGGTGCCGCTCAGCAATTTCGTCGAACGCCAGGCGCAGCCGAAGCTGGCTCTGGTGCGCCGGGTCGACGGCCAGCGCGTCATCGACGTGGAAGCAAACGTGAAGCCGGACGTCCTGCCTTATGCCGAGCTGGAGACGGTCAAGGCCTGGCTGCCGGAATCCGGCATCCCCGATTCCGTGAACATCAAGTTCCGCGGCGAGGATGAGGACCAGGCGGAATCGGCGAATTTCCTCAGCCTTGCCGCCGCCGCCACCATGTTCCTGATCACGCTCATCCTGCTGCTGCAGTTCAACAGCTTCTTCTCGGTCTTCCTGGTGCTGAGCGCCGTGGTCATGTCATCGATCGGCGTCATGTTCGGCCAGCTGATCATGCAGGAGCCGTTCGGCATCGTCATGACCGGCATCGGCGTCATCGCGCTGGCGGGCATCATCGTCAACAACAACATCGTCCTCATCGACACCTACGACCACCTGAAGAAGACGATGAAGACCCGGCGCGACGCCTTGCTGGTGACCGGCGTGCAGCGCCTGCGCCCGGTGATCCTGACCAAGCTCACCACCGTGCTCGGCCTGCTGCCGCTGGTCTTCCACATCACTATCGACTTCACTGCACGCGACATCACCTTCGACGCGCCGTCGACGCAATGGTGGTCGCCGCTGGCCACCGCGATCACCTTCGGCGTGCTTTTCGCCTCGCCGCTGACCCTGCTGTTCACGCCCTGCGCGCTGGAGCTGCAGGGCCGCTTCTACGACTGGCGCGCCCGCCGGCGAGCGCGCCGCGTCGGCCCGGTGACGGAGCCGGCCCAGGCCGAATAGCGGCGGCGGTCAGCGCAGCCGCTGCACCGCGGCGCCGATGCGCCCGATCGTGGTCAGCCAGCACAGCGCGCCGAAGATGTAGGCCGCCTTGAAGAAGCATTCCGGCAGCAGGCAGATCAGCACGAAGAGCAGGATCGTCTCCGTCCCTTCGGTGATGCCGCCCAGATAGTAGAAGCCCTTGCTGGTCTCG
>JAEUKU010000380.1 GCA_016794075.1 Rhodospirillaceae bacterium | reverse complement strand
ATCGACACGGCGAACATGTATTCGGCCTGGGCGCCCGGGCACACGGGCGGCGAATCCGAGAGCGTGATCGGCACCTGGCTGAAGAAGCGCGGAAGGCGCGACGACGTCATCATCGGCACCAAGGTCGGCAAGCCGATGGCTGACGGCCTCAAGGGGCTGGCGAAGGATTACGTGCTGCGCGCGGTGGAGGATTCGCTCGCGCGCCTGCAGACCGACTACATCGATCTCTACTGGGCGCATGAGGACGATCTGACCCAGCCGGTGGAGGCGCCGCTGGAGACCTTCGGCGCGCTGATCAGGGCCGGCAAGGTGCGCGTCATCGGCGCCTCGAATTTCGGCGCCGCGCGGCTCGACGCGGCCCTGGCGGCCGGCGGCCGGAACGGCCTGCCGCGCTACGAGGCGCTGCAGCCGGAATACAACCTGGTGGCGCGCAAGGAGTTCGAGAGCGAGCTGCAACCGGTCTGCCGCAAGCACGGCATCGGCGTGGTGCCCTATTTCGCGCTGGCCAGCGGTTTCCTGACCGGCAAATACCGCTCGGAGAAGGACCTCGCCAAGAGCGTGCGCGGCGAGGACATCGCCGGCTATCTCGATGCGCGCGGCCTCGGCATCCTGGCCGCGCTGGATGCGGTGGCGGCGCGGCACGGCGCCACGCCGGCCCAGGTGGCGATCGCCTGGCTGATGGCGCGCACGACGGCGCCGATCGCCAGCGCCACCTCGCCCGCGCAGCTCGCCGACATCCTGAAATCGGCGGAGCTCCGGCTCGACGCCGCCGATCTCGCCGCGCTCGACACGGCCAGCGCCTGAACCCGCCGGTTTGCCGCGGCAATCGCCCGCAGCCGGTCCGGCTTCGCCGGACTCGGGCGGCGGGTCTATATTTCTGCCGCTGCGATTCTTCCCGGCACATATTAAGGAGGGGGTCTCCATGCCTGCCGATATGACGATGTCACCCGATCTGAGCCTGCTGGTCTGGGCCATCGGCCTGTGCTTTGTGCAGATGCTGGTTTCCGTGCTGCTGGTTCTGCCGCAGGTCGGGCTGCCGGCGCTGGCCGGCAACCGCGAGGGCCTGCCGGCCTTCACCGGCATGGCCGGGCGCGCCATCCGCGCCCATCGCAACATGATCGAGAACCTGGTGCTGTTCGCCGCCTTGGTGCTGGTCGCGGCGGTCACCGGCAGCGCCAACGAGATGACGGCCTTGGGCGCGCAGCTCTTCTTCTGGGCGCGCCTGGTCTATGCCGTGGTCTATCTGGTCGGCGTGCCCTGGCTCCGGACCGGCGTCTGGGCGGTGTCGGTCGTGGGCCTGGTGCTCATTTTCCTGCAACTGATCTGATCCGATCGTCCCGGCGGTGCCGTCCTGCGGCGCCGCCGGTGTGTCGCGGGACAATTCCGCGTCAATCAACGTCGCGCGGCGGCGGGCGCAACCGCGGCGCCACCTGATATAGCCGCCTTATGTCGCCGCTGGTCCTTCTCGCCGCGCTCGCCGCGGTCGTGCTGTGGGGCGCCTCGCCGGTCGCCGCCAAGGTGGCGGTGGGCGAGCTTTCGGCGCTGACCGTCGCCCTGATGCGCACCTTCGTCGGCGGCTTGCTGGCGGTGCCGGTGGCGCTCGCCTTGCGCGTCCCCTTGCCGGCGACGCGGCGCCTGAAGCTTATTTTGCTGCTGACCGGCTTCTGCGGCTTCATCGCCTTTCCGATCCCCTTCACCATCGGGCTGAAGCTGACTTCGGCCAATCACGCCTCGATGATCCTGGCGGCGCTGCCGATCACCACCGGCGCCATCGCGCTGCTGTGGGACCGCCGCAAGCCGACGCGCATCTGGATCCTCGGCAGCCTCATCGCCCTGGTCGGCGAGGCGGTGCTGATCGGCGGGCGGCAGAGCGCCGGCGCCGTCAACCAGCCGAGCCTGCCGGGCGATCTGCTGGTGCTGCTCTCCAACTTCGCCGCCTCGCTCGGCTATGTCGCCGGCGGGCGCCTGCAGCAGGCGGGGTATCCCTCGACCGGCACCACCTTCTGGGGCGCCGCCGCGATGGCGCTGGTGCTGGCGCCCGTGGTGGCGGCGCTGTGGCTGTTCGGCGACCTCGGCCCGGAACTGGCCTCCGCGTCGGCGCGTTCCTGGCTCGCCATTCTCTACCTGGCGGCGGTGTCGACGATCCTCGGCTACGTGCTGTGGTATTGGGCGCTGGGCAAGGGCGGCATCGCGCGCGTCGGCCTCATCCAGTTCCTGCAGCCGGTCTCCGGCATCATCCTCGCCGCATTGCTGCTCGGCGAGGGGATCACGCCGAGCTTCCTCGCCGCCTCGGCGCTGGTGCTGTTCGGCGTCTGGCTCGCCATCCGCGGCAAATAACGCGCGGCCAATTCCACGATTGGTCCCATTCCGCGCGCCTGTAGTACCCCAGTACTTTGAATTGTACTTCCTTGGATCATTCCGCAGCTTCCGCGCGTGAATCCGGTTGAGATCGCGCGGCGTCGTGCTAGCGTTTTCATCAGGGGGAATAAGGAGGGACCAACACGCCAGCAACGAAACCACGGGAGGATGACATGAAGGGCCTATTGCTTTCATCGCTTGCCGTCACCGCATTCGTCTATGCCGGATCCGCGCAGGCGCAAGAGGCACCGCAGGTGCCGGTGGAGAATCTGCAGAAGCTCTCCGGCATGCAAGCGACCGGCACGCCGATGGAGGCGTTCCAGCCGGTGCCGCAGACCGGCGAATATGCCGAGCAGCTGAAGAAGAACCTGGAAAAAATCAAGCTGCCCGACGGGTTCAAGATCAACCTCTATGCCGTGGTGCCGGATGCGCGCCACATGGCGGTCGGGCCGCAAGGCGTGGTCACCTTCGTCGGCACGCGCAAGGACGCGGTCTGGGCCATCACCGACCGCAACAAGGACGGCGCCGGCGACGAGGTGAAGCGCTTTGCGCCATCGCTCGCCTTCGACATTCCGA
This sequence comes from Rhodospirillaceae bacterium, assembly GCA_016794075.1. Taxonomy (GTDB): domain Bacteria; phylum Pseudomonadota; class Alphaproteobacteria; order Dongiales; family Dongiaceae; genus Dongia_A. The sequence goes on along the minus strand of JAEUKU010000380.1, from coordinate 655 downwards.
ACGGGCCGTGCTTCTCCAAGGACGGCTTCCTCTACATCGCCGAGCGCAACCGCATCCTGGTCTTCCCGGCGGCCGAGTTCTTCTATGAGAGCCCCGACATCGCGGTCGGCCAGGTGGTGAAGCAGGGCGAGCTCATTCCGCAGGCGGAGGAGAGCTTCAACCACACCGCCCGCGTCTGCCGCGTCGGCCCGGACAAGAAGCTCTACGTGCAACTGGGCCAGCCCTACAACGTGCAGCCGAAGGAGAAGGTCGAGCTCTACGAGAAGCTCGGCATCGGCGGCATCATCCGCATGAACCAGGACGGCAGCGAGCGCGAGGTCTATGCCATCGGCTTCCGCAACCCGGTCGGCATGGACTTCCATCCGGTGACGGGAGAGCTGTGGTCGAACGACAACCAGGTCGACGGCATGGGCGACGACATCCCGCCGGGCGAGCTCGACCGCATCACCGGGCCCGGGCAGCATTTCGGCTTCCCCTGGCTCGGCGGCAACAGCGTGCGCATCCCCGACTTCAAGGACAGCGACCCGCCGGCCAATGCGGTGCCGCCGGTGGTTGAGACCATCGCCCATGCGGCCGATCTCGGCCTCATGTTCTATACGGGGAGCAAGTTCCCGGCGAAATACAAGAACGGCGTCTTCACCGCCCAGCACGGCTC